>JBKJMF010000029.1:0-13725 GCA_046596525.1 Devosia sp.
GCTTCGGCGGTCGATTTCACCGAGGCCAGCACCGAGGCGACGAGCGGCGCCAGCATCACCACGCAGATGAGCAGGCACGCGGCGCCGACCAGGTATTTGGTCCGGCTGCGCCAGAACCGCTCGAGGACACCATGCCCGCTCATCGAATGGTCCATCGTCTGGGCAAGGTCGGCACTCATCAGGCGTGGCTCCGGCGCGTCAGCATCATCTGGATGATGGTGAAGACGAGAATGATGACGGCAAGGATCAGCGACAGGGCCGCGCCATAGCCGAGCTTCAGGTAGGGGAACGAGTTGAGGTAGACGTAGAACACCGACGTCGCGGTGAGGTTCTGCGGCTGCCCGGCGGTCATGATGTAGAACTGGTCGAAGGCCAAGAGCGACCCGATCACCGAGATCAGCGTCACCAGCAGCACGGTGCGCAGCGTCAGCGGTAGCGTCACCTGGGTCAGCCGCTGCCACGGGCTCGCGCCATCGACCATCGCGGCCTCGGACACTTCCGTCGGGATCGCCTGGATCGCCGCGACGAACAGGATCATGCCGAAGCCGAGCACCTTCCACGACACCGAGGCTATGATTGCCCACATGGAACGGTCGGCATCGACGCCGAGCCAGAACACCGCCTTGTCGATCAGCCCCAGATCGAGCAGCAGCCGGTTGACGAAGCCGTAATCGGTCGAGAACAGCCAGTACCAGAGGAGGCTCGAGGCCCCGAGCCCGATCACCACGGGGATGAACACCACGGCACGGGTGAAGCGGCGGAGCGGCGTGTTCTTCACCGTCAGCAGCGCGATCGCATAGCCGCCGATCATCAGGATCGGGGTGATCAGCAGCGCGTATTTGAGCGTGAAGCCCAGCGACACCCAGAACTGCTTGTCGTTGAAGGCCTTGGTGAAATTGTTGAAGCCGACAAATTTCGCCGGCGTGATCAGCGACCACGAATGGAGCGACACCCAAAGCATCTGGCCCAGCGGCCAGGCGGTGAACGCCAAAACGAAGGCCAGCGCCGGCGCGAGATAGACGAGGCCCGTGAGACGATTGGATCTGGTCGAATAGATGCTCATGGTCGGCGCTCGTAATCCAGAGTCTTTGCTTGGTCGCGCGATCGAACCGGAAAAGTCTGCAACTTTTCCTGATCACGCTCCAGGGGTGGAGAGGGCGGCGCTCCGCCTCGCGAAGCGCCGCCGGAATGGGCCGGGAGACCCGTTCCTTACTCCGCCATGATATCCTTCATCTGCTGCTTGGCGTCGGCGATGACCGTGTCGATCGGATCATCGGTGTAGTAGACGCGCTGCAGCATCTGCAGCCACGGGCCCTGCGGCGAGTTGATCAGTTCGAAGAACTTCAGCGTGTAGGGCGTGACGCCGATTTCGATCGCCTTGGCGACATTGCCGATCAGCGGCTCGGCGGCATAGTACTGGTTATCCACCTTGTCGCCGCGGGTCGTCATGTTCAGCATCTTGGCATAGACCTCGACCTGAACCTCGTCCGACAGGATGAACTTCATGAAGTCCACCGCGTCGGCGACGCGCTTGGAACCCTTCGACACGGTGACAATGTCGCCACCGGCGAACGAGGCGGTCGAACCGGCTTCGAGACCCGGCAGCAGCGCGATGCCGAAGTTCATCCCCGGGTTCTGTTCACGGGCAAGCGTGATGTTGAAGTTCCCCGTGCCCATCATGCCGACCTTGCCCGAGCCGAACTGCAGGTGGAACGTCTCGCCGTTCTCCGCCTGGTTGGCCGGGTTGATCAGCCCTTCCTTGTGCATCATGCGGGCCCACTCGAGCACCTTGGGCACGTTGTCGCCCGTCAGCGGCTCAGCCGCCGCGTCTGCCGGCTCGATCGTCCCACCCGAGGCCCAGATCAGCGGCCCGAAGGTGAAGATATTGCAGCCCGCGCAGTTGCCCGCGAGATAGTAGCCGTAAGCGCCCTCTTCGACGCCGGTAATCTTCTTGGCGAAGTCGTGGATCTCGGCGAGGCTCCTGGGCGGCACTTCCGGATCGAGCCCGGCCTTCTTGAACAGGTCCTTGTTCCAGAACAGCGCCGAGACGTCGGCATAGAGCGGCACGCCGTAGAGCTTGCCGTCATAAGTCGAGACCTTCATGTGGCCCGGGCTGGCGGTCTTGATCGACGCATCGTCAGCGAAGTAGCTGGTGACGTCCTCGAGCTGGCCGGCAGATTCGAACTGCGGGCCGTAGATCAGGTCGAGACCCATCAGGTCCGGCACCTCGCCCGACGCGATCGACTGCGCCAACTTGGGCACCATTTCGGTGTGCGGAATGTAGGTCAAGACGATCTTGCGATCGGGGTTCTTCTCGTTCCATGCGGCGACCAGCGCGTCCACCATGCTGGCGTTGCCGCCCGAACGTTCCCACATCTGCAGGTCTTCGGCCCATGCCGACACCGGCATCGCCGCGAGCAAGGCGGCCGCAGCCACCGCGCCCATTGCTAGTTTCTTGAAATTCATATCGGTTTCCTCCCTCTGCCGATAACGCCCTCCGGTCCCCGCGACACGCAGGGCTCCTCCCGGAACGGCGAGGAAAAGCTTTTCGCTGTTCTCTCCGCAACCCGCGCTTGCTGGCAGGTTCACGGATCAGGAAAAGCTTTTCTCGCAGGCTTGGTCGCATGTTTTCATGTCATGCGCAAGAGATCAGGAAAAGCTTTTCTCGTGTCGCTCGATACCGTCACCGTACGGTACCGCACGCGTGACGTCGGCGTTATTTCTCGGCATTGCCAAATGCCCGCGGCCGTGCCGATAGTCGAATGCGGGGGGCGTCACCGATGCGGATGAGGTGTCGCCATGTCTAGAGCGCTATACGTACTTGCCTTTGCCTTGCTCAGTCTCTGCGGGACCAGCCCATCGCTGGCGCAGCCACGCAGCGAGTCGGTTAAGGTCGCGACCTACAATGCGTTCCTCACCACATTTTTCTTCAACTGCTTCAACCTGAACTTCCTCGACTGCATGGCCCAGACCGACGGCCGCGCCGAGGAGTGGGCCAACGAGCTGGCCGACGCCATCCTCAGCGACCCCAACCGTCCCGACATCATCGCCATCAACGAGGCGTGGGACGAAAAGGCCAAGGACGTGCTGGTCAGCCGGCTCGCCGCGGACTTCCCGAACTATGTGCGCGACATCGATGCCGACCTGATCCAGATCCGCGGCCCGACGCTGGTCGATATCCTGACGGCCCAGCCGCAGGACGTCATCACCGGCGTGTTCGGCAACATCGAGATCGAAAAGATCAACGGCGAGGACAGCGGCCTGATGCTGTTCGCCAACGAGAAGTTCGTATTCGAGAACCTGCCTGACCAGTCGTTCCAATGGGGCACCCAGCCCGACCAGCAGCTCGATGCGACCACCGACCAGGTGGCGTTCACGCTCTACGATTCCTGCGAGTCCGAGGACTGCTTCGCTGCCAAGGGCGCTGCCCTCGTCCGGCTGCGCCACAACACCACCGAGCGCGTCTACGACGTGGTCTTCACCCATATGCAGGCCGACGATCCGCCCGCCGGCGACTTCTTCCCCGCCGTCCGGCAGAAACAGTTCGAAGCCATCCGCAAGCTGCTCGACACCACGCTGGGCGGCCTGCCGCAGCTCAACGAACGGGTCATCGTGCTCGGCGACGTGAACGTCGCCATCCCTTCGGCCCAGGCCGAATGGAACGCCCTGTTCGGCCCCGCCGGTACGGTCAACGACTGGCCGGCCTACGACACCTGGGCCCGCACCTCCTCGCGCGATGATGCCGGCATTACCAACCAGATCGACAACGAGCGGCTCGACTACATCCTTGCCTCGCCCGAGCCCTACATCAACAACGACCCGGGCGATCCGCCGCCGGTCTGCGTGCAGCATCTGACCGTGCCGCGGCTCTACCAGGCGCTGGCCAGCGATCACTATCTGGTGCAGGCCAGCCTCAACCTCGGCTTCGAGTTCTGCAGCCCGCGCATCGCCTACGACATCCCGCTGAGCCCGGCCCTCACCTCCGGCGACCCGGAAGAGAAGCTGGTGATCGACGCCGACCCCAATACCGGCAACGACTTCACCCAGATCGCCCATCCCGGCGGCATGCAGTGGTTCCACGTCAAGCGCGACAGCGCCGGCACCTACACGATGGGCGTCGACACCCAGTCGGTAGGCTACCAGCTCTACGCCCCCGACGACCTGACCAACCCGATCTCGCGCTACAACAAGGTGACCCGTGTCGAGATCGTCGACGGCGAACGGAAGTTCTTCGTCGATACGTTCGTCCTGCCGCGCGAGTTCTACGTGCGCGTGGTGGGCAGCACCCCCGACGACACACCCAACTATGCGTTCTGGATCAAGCACCACACCTGCGCCACCCAGGCCGAGGCCTGCATCCTGCAGCCGGGCCAGCCGCAGGCGGCGACGCTGACCCGCGACAACAACCCGTTCGGCCGGCAGGACCAGGCGTGGTTCGCCTTCGACGTCGTCGGCGCCTCCGATACGGGCGTCAACCAGCAGATCACCCTCTTCGGCGAGGCGCCTGCCGATCCCAACTTCAAGACCACGCTGCAGCAGTTCGCCGATCCGGCCGAGCCCGAACCCGGCCCGCTTCCGGATGGCGTCCGCACCAGCTTCATTGGCCCGATGTCGGAAGGCGCCACCGGCTACCTGCTGATCGAGCAGGCCAGCGCCACGCCCAACGACGTCCGCGTCGCGGCCGGCATGGACACCTCGCTGCGCTACCTCACCCCGTTCGACGTGGTCTGCCGCGACGAGACCAACCCCGAGTTCGGATCCGATGATATCTACGCGAACCTGAAGCTCGATGGCGTGCTGATCCGCAGCCCCCTGAGCGGCGATCTCGCCTTTGACTGCGACGAGCCGCAGCACAGCCGGCCCTGGAGCAACTTCAGCGGCGTCGGCACCTACCGCTTCACCCAGAGCGCCGCAGCGCAGGTGGTGGAGGCGGACGTCGACCCCGACGACACCGCCCCCTACGCCGGCTTTCCCGCCCTGCCGGAAGACCAGAACTTCGTCGACGGCACCAAGGCGCCGCTCACCTGGTCGTTCGACGGCGGCAATTACCGGATGGGGTACTTTCTGGAGAAGCGGCTGAACGAACCGGTCAAGTAGTCTTAAAGCCGAGCTGTTTCAGCTCGGCCACCCAGTCGACCACATTCGCCACGGCGCGCTCGTCGGGGAGAAATTCCTCGGCGAGTTCGGCGAGGCGCAATGCGGACGAATAGAGCATCACCAGCTCGCGGTTTACCGAGAAGCGCGCCAGCTCCTCGTAACGCTCGATGATCCGCAGCGTCAGGTCGGCGGAGACCCAGTTGGAATAGCTGAGGTCGCGATGCCGTGAGCCGAAGCCGGAATCGGCGAAGTCGAACACCCCGTTGAGCGTGCCGGTCTCATGGTCGAACGCCATGTTCCAGCCGTGGCCGTCGAAATAGCCGTAGACCAACTCGTCGCCTTCGATGGTGAGCTTGCGGTAGGCGGCGACGGTGCTCTTGAGGAAGCCCTTGGTGCCGCGCGGCAGCTTCGGCCCGGTCCGCTCCATGATCTCGTCCGGGCTCATCCATGGATCGACGCCGGTCGCCCCCACCGACTGCATGCGGTTGAGCGGCAACGCGTGGAGGTCCGCGTAGAGCTGGGCCATCCGCATCGCCAAGGCGTCACGCCGCCCCTCGTCGAGCGCCAGGTACTGGTCCGTTTCCAGCGAAGATCCGGGGATTTTGAGGTGCTGCGAGAACGGTACCGGCCCCTCGTGGAGCACCATCTGCGGCAGCGGCATGGTGACCCGCGGCTTGAGGAAAGCCAGCAGCGACACCTCGCGCCTCAGTCGAGCTTCCGCCTCGGGATGCCGGGCAAACTTGAAGATCCAGCCGTCGCACTCGAGCGCAACGCTGTCCCAGCCACCGGTGATGGTTGTGAAATTGCCGCCCGCAAACTGCGGCAGCGTTCCGATGACGAGCGCGCGAAATCGCGCGATCTCCGCCGCCGGCACCCCCTCCATTGTCATGACTCCCCATCAAGAGCGTGGGAATCTAGACGAGGCGGGAGCAAAGTCCAATCATGCGGGATGCAGTTCCCGTACGATTTGCTTGTGGCGCCGGGGCGCCTTGGCGTGGTGCCGCGGCTTGGGAGCCTGGGCGCGATGATGAGCCGGCAGCCGGACGCCGAGCGCGTCGGCGACGGTCTTTTCGAGCAGGCGATCGAGTTCTGCCTTGTGCATGATGACGTCTCCGTGGCCGCGCGGGATTAACCCCCGCGCATTGGGAGAAGAAACGCCGCCCGGACCGGAGCGGTTGCGCCTGCCCCATTCAGATTTCAGTGATCGAAGGCGGCGCAGTCTCGGCATCTCCCGACCGCAATACTCTCACGAACGCCCAAGCATATCGAGCGCGATCAAGGGAGCTGGTTAAAGACCATGGATCAGCAGTCCGGCCTGTCAACTTCCAGGTAATCTTCGTTAATGTTAGGCCGCCCTGAAATTGCTCCGACATCGACCATATTTCGCCGCAATCTGGCGGGGCGATTTCGCTGACCGCCAGCGAAACTCTGTTCCCCGAACGCCGGCGTCGGCGACGATCGATTAACAAGCTGGTGGCATACTGCGATCACCGGCGGCGTCACCGGCTGTATTCGATGTGTTTCCGCCAACCAGCGGAGGGGCAACATGCGGTCTGTAGGCCTGGCAGCGATCCTGCTCAGCGTGCTGATTATTCTGTTTCCGTTCTATCGCCAGTGGGTGCCGTACATCCGGCTATCCACCGAGGACGCCCGCATCCTTGGCGGCTGCCTGCTCGCCGTCGGTGCCCTCACCCTTGCGGTGTTTCGCAATCGAGCCTAGCGCGATTTCTCGTCCGGCTCGGGCGCCGGCAGCTTGTCGTTGGCGAACGCCTCGGCAAACAGCGCTTCGACACTTTGCACCGGCTTGGGCGCAGCGGCAGCCGCCGGCTGCGGGGTCGGCGGGGTCACGGCTGGAGCAACCTCTGCCTCAGCGACCTTCGCCATTGGCACGGCTGCGACGATCGGCTCAGGCGTCGTTGCAGCTACGACCACCAGCGCGGGCCGAACCGGTTCGGGCCTGGTTTCATCCAGCGCAGGTTTAGCTACTGCCGGTCTGGCCATATCGAGCCTGCTGCCCGGCGGTCTCGCCACAGGCGCCGGCTTCGGCTCCGGCGCTATTGCCACCGCCGCCCGCGCCTTGCGCAGCCGCCGGCCGAGTCGGGCGCGTTCCAGTCCCGCATAGCCCATCAGCAGCATCAGGCTGCCGGCCACGCCGACCCCCAATCCAACCAGCAACCACACCAGCGCGTCGTAACTCATTCCGGCTCAGCTCCGCCGCTTCATGTCGCCGCCACCATGCCGGATTCATGCGCCGCCCCGCAACGCCGCCGACCGCTCAAATTCCGTCGTGAATCGCAGTTCTGCGGCCTTGCGGGCGCTGGACATGAGACGACCAACCTCTATTCTCGCCCACACCCGCCGCGTCGAGACCCCCATGCCGCAAGCCAGAACCCGCCCGCTGCTGCCCGATGTCGTCCGCTCCGAACTGCGGCGCGCCATTATCGGGGGCGAGTTTCCGCCCGGCTCGAAACTGCCCAACGAGGATGCGCTTTGCACCCGCTTCGCGGTGAGCCGCATCACCCTGCGCGAGGCGGTGCGCGGCCTGATCGAGGATGGCTACGTCAGCCGCCGCCAGGGCTCGGGCACCTTCGTCACCGAGGGGCCACGGCTGCGCAACTCGCTCGACAGCAATTTCAGCTACACCGAGTATCTCGAAAGCACCGGCCTCATTGTCACCAAGCAGGTGCTCGAAGCGGTCCGCGTCCCGGCCGACGAGGACGCGATCACCGCGCTCAATCTCGCCCCGGGTTCCGAAGTGGTGGTGGTCCGGCGCGTCCGCAGCGCCGACGGCAAGCCCGCGATCTACTCGGTCGACAGCCTCCCCACCGACATCGCCGACGTCAAACGCGACCTCAAGGCCTTCGGACGTTCGCTCTACAAGCTGCTGTCCGAGCGCGGCCACGATGTCGACCACGCCCGCGCCGTGCTGGCCCCGGTCATTGCCGATGCCGAGCTGGCCGGTATCCTCGGCGTCCCAGTAGGCACGCCGCTGCAGCACCTGCGGCAGGTCGATCACGACACCGCCGGCCGGCCGGTCATGCTATCGCTGGAGTGGCACGTCCCCTCGGTCATCGAGCTCCGCGTCTACCGCCGCGGCCCCGGCCCGCAGCCAAGGGAATGATGGCCTAAGCGCGCTGGCGTTAGCCCGCCGGCTTCAGCCGGTGGTCGAGCACTTCGCCGGCTTCCTCGAGCACCAGGTAGCCGATCGAGGCCATCAGCGAATTGATGGTCTTCATCGCCCTCAGCGTCTCGAGGTGGAGATTGCTGGTGGCTAGGCTCGCCTCGGTGCCGTCCTTCAGCCGCTGCATGTGCTGGCGCTGGCTTTCGGCCACCGCCTCGCGCATCCGGGTTTTTTCCACCACCAGTTTGCGTGCCTGCGCCAGGTCGCGGCTCACCAGCACGTTGCGCGCCAGCCGCATGTTCTCGACCACCTGCTGGTGCAGTTCGGCGAGTTCGCGCCAGCCGGTCGGCGAGAACGCCAGATGCTGCTCGCGCCGCACCTCGGCCAGCCGCAACAGCGTCTTGGTGATGGCGTCGCCGACATATTCGAGGTTCACCGCTATCGCCGCGAGGTCCTGCCCGCGCCGCGCGCTGTCATTGTCGCCACCGAACGAGACCCGCGCCAGGTAGAGCTTGATGTCGCTCTGCGCCTGATCGATCGCCGCCTCCATCAGCCGTGCCTGCCGGATCTTGTCGTCGTCGCCTGCCTTGTAGATCTCCATCACTGGCTCGAACATCCGCCCGACGATCTCAGCCATGCGCAGCAGTTCGCGCGTCGTCGACGCCAGCGCCATGCCGGGATCACCCACCGCGTCCTCGTCGAGGCAGCTCGGCGGCACGCCGATGGCGGCGGCAGGGTCGGCCACCGGCGGCCTTATCCACCGTTCCATCAGCCGCGCCACCACGCCCACCAGCGGCACCCCCACAATCACCAGCCCGGCATTGAAGATCAGATGCAGCCCGACGATCTGCTGCGCCACGCTGCCACCCGGCAGCAGCTTCGCCCCCACCAGTTGCAGCACCAGCAGTGCAAGCAGCGCCGCGGCACCGCGCAGCAGCAGGTTGCCCGCCGTCAGCCGCCGCGCCTCCGGCGCGCCGGTCCGGGTCAGGACGAACGGGATCAGCGCCCCGCCGATATTGGCTCCGAGCAGCAGCGGCACCGCCGCCTCGATCGGCACCAGCCCGTGCCCGGCCAGCACCACCAGGAGTAGGATGGTCGCCACCGAGGAATGGAACAGCCAGGCAATCGCCGTCCCCGCCAGCAGCGCCGTTACCGCGTCCTTGCCCAGATAGGCCATGGCCATCGGCAGCAATTCGCTCTCGCGCAGCGGCGCCGTCGCCTGGCTCAGCAGCGTCAGCGCCGTGAAGATCAGCCCCAGCCCGACCAGTGCCCGCCCGCTCTGCCGCACCTTGCGGCTCTTGCCCTTGAAGAACAACGCCGCGCCGGCCACCAGCAGGATCGGCGGCACCACACTCAGATCGAGGCTCAGCAGCAGCACCACCAGCGCCGAACCGAAATCCGCCCCCAGCACAATGGCGAGACCCGTCGATAGTGCGAACATCCCCTTGGCCGCGAACGCCGCCGCCAGCATCCCGGCCGCCGTCGCGCTCTGCAGCACCACCGCAAGCCCGGTGCCGATGGCGATACTGCCCACCGGCCCGTCGCTGGCGCGCAGCAGCCCGGTGATCTCTGGCTGCCAACCACGCTCGATGCCGGTATGCACCATGTGCACCGCCCACAACAGCAGCGCCACGGCGCCCGCGACATGCAACAGGAAGAGATAGGCGGTCACGGACGATGCCTTTCAACCAGATGAGTTCCAGCGCGAACGATAGGCCTGTTCGTCGCGCGCGTCATGAATCGACGCGATCTCGTGGATTTTGAGGCACGGCCACTCATCCCCGCAGAGCAATCGCCTCGATCTCGACCCGGGCGCCCACATCGACCAACTGGCACCCGACCGTCGAACGCGCCGGCGGCTCGTGCGGAAAGAACTCGGTATAGACCCGGTTCATCGCTGGAAATTCACGCACTTCGGTGAGGAACACCGTGGTCTTCACCACGCGATCGTATGAACTTCCAGCCTGTTCGAGCAGCGCACCGAGCTTTTCGAGCGCCACCCGCGTCTGCTCCTCGATATCAGCGGGATACGACCCATCTGGCCCCGAGCCGACCTGCCCAGTGACGAACACGTAATCCTCGGTGGCGATGGCAGGGGTGAGCGGCAGTCCGGCAAAACTGCCAATGGCGGTACGCATCTGGAACCTCTCGGGCGCGTTGAGTGGGAGCCCACCCTCGCCATAATGCCGGGCGCACCCTACATAACCAGTGCAATCCAAGGAGAGCGGCCATGAGCACTGTGAAATACGAAGTCGTCCAGCACGATGGCGGCTGGGCCTACAAGGTAGGCGACGTCCTCTCCGAAACCTTCCAGAGCCACGCCGCGGCGCACGAAGCGGCCGAATCCGCCGCTCGCCGCCAGCGCGTTTCGGGCGATACCGACGGCATCGAGTACGAGGATGCCAAGGGCAAGTGGCACCAGGAAGTCGCCGAAGGCACCGACCGCCCCGACACTGTCGTCGAAGACGACTGAGTCCCTACTGCGCCGAGAGCTTCCCCCGGAGCTCGTCGAGCTCGAGGATGCAGCGTTCGATGTCCGATTTCAGCGTCCGCCGCTCGGCCGCGCTCATCGGATTCTTGGTCCCCGGCCGGCTCTGACCCACGATATCGCGCAGGATCGCGATCTCGCGCTTCAGTTTGGCAATCTCGCTGGTCGCTAGCATCGGGGACTCTCCATGACCCGCGTCTTGTCGCCCGATCATGGCAGCCACCGCAAGCCTACTTCCGTTCGCCGGATGCCGACGCGCTAGGCCGGCGTTTCGCTGTCCATCTGACGATCCACCTGTCTACCGACGGCTCGCTTGCCGACCAGCAGCAGCCCGCCCAGCACGCTCAGTGCTGCGCAAAAGCCGAAGGTCGAGGCATATCCGAAGGCGCTGGCCCACGGTCCTGTGAGCACGCCTGAAAGCACGGCGCCGACACTGATCGCGTTGCCGAACAGCGCCGAGGCCAGCCCCACCCGGGTCGGCATCAGCGACTGCAGGTAGAGCATGCCGACGACGCTCACCACGCCGATCGCCACCGCCCTCAGGATCTGCGCCCAGTACGCCACCGCCAGCGACGGAAACGCCGCCAGGACCAGGAAGTAGAGCACGAACAGCGCAAACCCGAGGATCAGCCAGCGCTGCCGCGAGCCGCGGGTCGGCCACACCACGAACGCGCCCATCACCACAACTTCGATGGCGGCACAGAGGCTGAACATCAGCCCAACGTCGGGCTCATGTCCGCCGAGTTGCTCGACCACCGTGATCGATAGCGCGATCGAGCCCATGAACATCGCCATGTGGAACAGCGCGATGCTGCCCACCACCAACGCCGCCAGCCCCTTGGGCACCTCGAAATGCTCGACCGCCATCACTGGCACAGTGCCGGGCGGCAACCGCCAGATACCAAAAAGCAGCACCGTCGCGAGCGCGACCGCCGCACAGAGCGCTCCGCCGAGGAACACGCCTTCGTAACCCCACGCACTGACCAAGATCGCTCCAAGTGCCGGACCAATGGCCCAGCCGAGCGACGAGGTCATCCGCAGCGCTGCCACGCCGCGCTCGGCGACATTCGCGTCGACTGCATCTAACTGCCGCTTGGCCAGCGCGAACAGCAGCGTGAACGCCGCGCTGCCAATGCCCATCGGCCCTGCTGCGATCAGCACCAGCCAGACGAAATCGCGCGTCGTCGCGAGGAGCGCCGTCCCCAAGATGCCGAGCCCCAGCACGATCAGCAGTTCCGTCGCCCCAGGGTGCCGGTCGAACCGGCGACCGAGCACGGTCGAGGCCACGATACCGGTCAGTGATGAGGCGGTGAGGAACACCCCCAGTTCGATCGGCGAGAGCTTGGCGCTCTGCACCGCGAACAGCACCACGAAACTGAACGCCGTCGCCTGCGACAACACCACGAAGAACACGGCGCAAGCCGCCGGCAGGAACGCCGGCACACGCAGCAACCGCGCGGCATTGAGGGCTGAATTCATGGCAGGAAGGGACCTGTGGTCGCGCAGGCAAGAAAATGAACCGGCGTCTTGTCGCCCGCCAGATCATCCCCCGCAAGCCCTCGCGCCTCACTGCAATGAAGCGGTCCGCTTTAGGCTGGCGTTAGGCACCTGATCCGGAAGCCATTTCGCCGTTCAGGCCTCGCCCCTAGTCTCATCCCGATGCGGCGCGAGCCGTCATCGCCTCCAGGGCCGTATTCGCCTGCCGGATCGCTTCGATCCGAAGCGGATTCCGTGATTCTGGAGACGCCCCTTGTCCGCTATGCACTCTGAAGCAAGAAGCCCCGAACCTGCGGCTCCCCGCCACCGCGCCAGGGCGCATGCCGACGCCATCGCGACCGGAACCTTCGGCGTGTTCGACTATGGCCCGCCGCTGACGCTGGCGTCCTGGCTCCGCCCTGTAGGGCCGGGACAGTTGCGGTTGATGCGGCGCCTCGTTGCGGTGGTGGCGATCGGCTGGCTGCCACTGCTCATCCTGACCGTGATCGAGGGCAGTGCCTGGCACACCAGCGGCGGCGGCTTCCTCAACGACTTCGCGGTCCACGCCCGCTCGCTGATTGCCGCGACGCTGTTCGTCGCCGCCGAGGCGACCTGCGCGCCCTGGCTGACCGCCACGGCCAGCCAGTTCATCACCGCCGGTTTCATCGTCGGCAGCGACCGTGCGGCCTTCATCAGGGCGGTCGCGGATACCCGCGAGTCGCTGCGTTCGACCCCTGCCGCCGTGCTGATCGTGGTGCTGGCCTATGCGGTCATCGTCGCCATGTTCGCCGCGATCGGGCAACCGCTGAACTGGCACGCCACGAATGGCAGCCTGTCGCTGGCTGGCTGGTGGCACCTGCAGGTGAGCACACCGCTGCTGTTGGCGCTGCTCTTCGGCTGGGTCTGGCGGGTCTGGCTCTGGGGCCGGTTCCTGTGGCGGGTCGGACGCCTCGACCTGCGGCTGTCGCCGGCCCATCCCGACCGCACCGCCGGCCTCGGCTTCGTCGGCCATTCGCTGCGCGGCTTCACGCTTCCCGCCCTCGCGATGGGCACCATCGTCGCCGGCTCGATCGCCAATGGGGTGCAGCGCGGCGGCTCGCCCTTCGCGCATGGCTACCTGATCGCGGTATCGCTGCTCGTTATCCTGGCGCTGTTCACCGCGCCCCTGCTGGTGTTCAGCCGCAAGCTGCTCAGGACCTGGCATCGCGGCGTGCTGAGCTACGGCCCGGTGGCCTCGGAAATGGGCCGCAAGTTCGAGCATGCCTGGGTCGGCGTGCGGGCGGAGGACAACCCGTCGCCCGATCCCTCAACCACGGCAGACCTCAACGCAGTCGTCGCCAATGTCTACGCCATGCGGCTGGTGCCGGTGGACCTGCTGAGCATGGCTGCGCTAGCGGCCGCTGTCCTGACGCCGTTGGTCCCGGTACTGCTGATGACAGTGCCGATCGACAAGCTGCTCGCCGATATCGGCGGGCTGATGTTCTGAGTGAAGGAAGTGGTGCCGCTTAGGTGACTCGAACACCTGACCCCATCATTACGAATT
>JBKJMF010000083.1:0-2863 GCA_046596525.1 Devosia sp.
CGACACGGATATCGGTTACAAGATCGAGTCCGAGTTCAAGAAGACCTTCGAGTAAGCCTTACGGCCCAATCGAATTGGAAAGGCCCGGCGTCAGCCGGGCCTTTCTGCTTTCAGGGGCGTTCACGAAGCTGTCAGGCTTCGTTCATTTGGCCTCATTTATCCGTTCATCCTGTCAGTCTGAAACCGTCAGTGGCGTTGACGCACTTTTCCGAGTCAGCGATTGCGGTTATGGCTCGTCGTCGGCATGACGCCGGCGGCATTCTTCCGGGGGCGGTATGAGCGGAATCTTCCTGCGCTGGGGTGTTCCAGCCTTCGTCACAGTGATCGGCGGTACCGTTGCCGCGATCGCGGCGAGCGGCAACGCTATCCCGCCGGATCTCGCCACCCGCGCCGGCGCCGTCATCGCCGCACCGCAGTATGAATGGGCGAAGCTCAGCTTCGATATGCGCGATGCCACCCTGACCGGCACCGCTACCACGCAGACGATGATCGATGACGTCGTGGCCAAGGTCGCGGCCATTCACGGTGTTCGCGCAGTCACCTCGAATGTCGTTCTCGCGGAATATGTCAGTCCGTTCCCGTTCATCGCGACCGTCGAAGGCGGCACCCTCACACTCTCCGGTGGCCTGCCGGACGAGGAAGCGCGCGCTGAAATCCTCCTCGCTGCGGGGGAGGATGTTCGCGACGAAACCCGTCTGATGTCGGGCGCCCCGAGCCGCGCCAGCTGGATCGCGGCCGTCACCTACGCCCTGGGCTACGCCACGCAGCTCGATGAAGGCGAAGTTGCGCTCGCCGATCTCGATCTCACCATCTCAGGTCGCGCGAAATCGCCCGAAGCCTACGACTCCCTCAGTCGAGTTGGCGCCCAGCCAGCGCCCCCCGCCGTCAAAGTCGCCTTCCGGGAGGTGCAACCGGCACTGCGGTCGCCGTTCGAATGGCGCGCCGAGTACGATGGCCGCCAGCTCACGCTGTCCGGCGCTACCCCGGACGAGCCGTTGGTCGGCGAACTCGAAGCCCTTGCGCCGTCAGGCACGAGCGTTTCGACAAGCCTTGTCCTGGCCTCAGGCGCGCCTGCAGAGTTCGCTTCGTCGGCTAAGCTGCTACTGCAAAATCTCCTTAAATTGGAAAGTGGTAGCGCCACGATCTCAGACACAACATTAACGCTATCCGGCTCGCCGGCTGACCCGGCTGCGGCAGAGGCGGTTCGTGTGGCCATGACCCCGTCGGGCGCCGCGGTGACCCTGGGACCGCCGCATGTCAGCGAGTACTGGCTCGGCGCCGAGCTCGGTACGTACGGCATCGTGCTCGATGGCTTTGTTCCAGATGTCGCAGTGCGCGATCGGCTGGAGGCGTTGGATGGCGTCGATGCGGCTGGTCTCGAGCTCGGGCGCGGCGCGCCTGAGCGTTTCGAGTCCGGGGTCGATTTCGTCATCAACGCGCTGCACCAGATGAGCGAAGGCCACGCGGCGATCCAGGGTACGGTGATCACACTGGAAGGAAGGGCCGCAACGGTCGCCGACTTCACCGCCATCGAGACCACGCTGGAGCTTGGCGCACCGCAAGGGCTCATCCTCGCCACGGCGACCGTGAAACCCCCGCTCGCCACGCCATTCACCTTCGCCGCAGAGAAGTCGGCGGACGGGCTATTTTCGTTGTCGGGCTATGTTCCAAGCGCCGCGGCACGCAAGACGCTGGCTGGCAAGCTGCCGGCGACCACTGCCGATGCGACCGTCATCGCCGACGGCAATCCGGCCGATTTCGAGGCTGCTGCCCTGAAGGCTCTCGGCGTTTTGCCGCTGCTCGACAACGGCAAGGTGAGCTATGACGGCGCCAGTTGGAGCCTCACCGGCGCCGTCGATACGCCGCAGAAAGCGTTCGCCGCGGAATCGGCCTTTGCCTCGACGGGCCTGCGGACTGCCGGTTGGACCTACGCCGTCAGCCTGCCTGGTGCGGTGGAGGTTGCGGCGCTCCCGGTGGTCGATCCCTACGTTTGGAAGGCCCAGAAATCGGCGAACGGCAGCATCACGTTCGGTGGCTTCGTGCCGACCGAGCAGTTGAAGCGCTACCTCGCTGGTCATGCCGGTTCCGCCGTCGTCGATGGAACCGCTCTCGGTGCTGGGGCACCGGAGGGGTTCATCCCCGCGGCGATTGGTGGGCTCGATGCGTTGCTGGCCATGGATGAGGGCTCGCTGGCGCTTGCTGCCGGCAACTGGTCGCTCACCGGCAAGGTGCCAACGACCGTCGACCGCTATGAGCTGGAGGCTGCGCTGCGCGGTGCCGCGGACACGTCCGCTTGGCACGTCGCGATCCAGGCCGCCGACGCAGCCCCGGTGGTTTCGCCATTCGTCTGGTCGGCCGTGAAGGCGGCCGATGGCAGCTTCACGCTGTCCGGCTACGTGCCGACGGAACAGTTGCGGGATTTTGCGGCAGTGCGCGCCGGCAAGATCGCCAAGGACACGACGCTGGTCGGCTCGGGCGAGCCGCAGGGCTTCATCGCCGACTCGCTCGCTGGCCTGGATGCATTGCTGAGCCTCGAGAGCGGCGAGGTGAAATATGACGGAAAGGCGTGGTCGATCTCCGGCCAGCCAATCACGCTAGCCGACGCGGATGCCGCCAAGGCAGCGCTTGCCGCCGCCACAGATGGTGGAGCGGGGTGGACGCAGGCACTTGCGGAGCCGAGAGAGGTTCCCCCCACCGCGCCGGCTGCCGAAGCCACTCCCGCCGAATCGGCCGAAGTGGCGGTCGACCCCGCGCTCGAGGCGGTTGCGCCCGAAGCCACTGACGCCGCCCCCGTCGAACCAGCGCAGATTGCCGAAACCGATGCGCCGCCGGCCGAGCAGGACGTTGCTGCGGTGGAACCGAC
>JBKJMF010000248.1:0-4810 GCA_046596525.1 Devosia sp.
GGCGCCCTCGGCGAAGATCCGGTAGTCCAGCACGCCATAAAGGTTGGGCTCGGTGAAGCGCATCACGGCGCGGCCGCGTGGCAGGTCCATCAGCCAATCGCAGGCGCCGATATGGTGGATATCGACGTTCAGCACCGGCCCCCATGAGGGGAAGTTCAGCGGATCGACGAGGAAGCGGTACACTTCGTCGAACGGCTGCTCGATGAGCATATTGATCGGCTGCGAACGCATGCGGTGGCCCCCGCTGCGAAGATGCGGCGGAAGACCGGGATACACAACGATGCGTAGATCACGTTTTGGGTTTGTCACCCGCGCAAACGCAAAAGGGCCGCTTTCGCGGGCCTTTCAAATACGCAGTCGTGAGCAGCAGCTTAGCCCTGGCGGGCCTTGTAGCGCTTGTCCACCTTGTTGATGATGTACACGCGGCCGCGGCGGCGCACGAGCTTGTTGGCACGATGGCGACCCATCAGAGCCTTGAGCGAATTGGTGACTTTCATTCCAGACCTCGAACGAAATAAAAACAGGCGCCGCGCGCCCTTGAATTGGGGCCGTGATTAAGGGCAAAAGCCCCCTCTGTCAACGCCCTTCAGCCGGTTTCCCGGGGTTCGGCGGTTAACCGCCCGGCAATCCCCCGGTGCGACACTGCTCGGATGCAGAAACCCAGCTTCGCCAAGCTTGACGTGCTCGTGGTCGACCCCTCCCCGCACATGGGAGCGCTGATCGGCCAGATGCTGCGCCACCTCAAGGTGCGCCGCATCGACGAGGTCCAGAGCTCCGATGGGGCAGCGGTGCTGCTGCAAACTCACCGCTTCGGCGCCATCATCCTGAACGATGTACTGTCGCCGATGAACGGCATGGCGCTGGTGAAAGCGCTGCGTGCCGCCTCCGAGGGCCTCAACCGCGACACCCCGGTGATCATGATGTCATCGAGCCCCGACGCCACCGAAATCAGTGAGGCGCGCGACGCAGGCGTCACCGAGTTTTTGCGCAAGCCGTTCGCCGCGCAGCACATCGAAGCCCGCCTCGTCGCGATGCTCGCGGCGCCGCGCGAGTTCATCGAGGCCAAGGCCTTTGCCGGCCCCGATCGCCGGCGCAAGCGCGCCGACTACAAGGGCGGCGAGCGCCGGACGAACGCTAAGCGCCAGGCTTGAGGTCGAGTTCCTGCCACCGGATGCAGGCGACCAGCCGTCCGCCCGGCAGCGTCTCGAGCGGTGGCCGTACTTTTGCGCAGCGATCCTCGGCATAGCGGCAGCGCGTCCGGAACGTGCAACCCGACGGCTGGTTGATCGGCGAGGGGATTTCGCCCACCAGCCCATCGATGGTTCGTTGTCGCGCCCGTATCGGATCGGGGATCGGCACCGCGGTGAGCAGCGCCCGGGTGTAGGGGTGCTTGGGATTCTCGTAGAGGTCGTCGCCATCGGCGAGTTCGACGATGCGGCCGAGATAGAGCACGAGGATCCGGTCGGAGACATGCCGCACCACGCTCAGGTTGTGCGAGATGAAGATCAGCGTCAGCCCGAACTCGTCCTTGAGGTCGCTCAGGAGGTTCAGGATCTGCGCCTGGATCGACACGTCGAGCGCCGACACCGGCTCGTCGCAGACGATGAGCTTGGGTTCGCTGATCAGCGCCCGGGCGATGCCGATGCGCTGCGCCTGGCCGCCCGAGAACTCGTGCGGATAGCGGTTGATCATCTCGGGCAGCAGGCCCACCGCCTCCATGGTCCGGATCACCCGCTCGCGCCTGCTTTTGGCGTCGATCTCGGGCATCAGGGTGCGCAGCGGATCGGCGATGATCTCACCCACGGTCATCCGCGGATTAAGGGAGGCCAGCGGGTCCTGGAAGATGATCTGCAGGTCGCGGCGCTTCTTCCGCATCTCCTCGGCCGGCAGCTTGCTGATATCCTGCCCGAGCCACAACACCCGGCCCTCATCGGGGGGCAGGAGCTGCAGGATGCAGCGGCCGAGGGTCGACTTGCCGCAACCGCTCTCGCCCACGATGCCGAGGGTCTCGCCGCGCTTGACGGTGAAGTTGATGTCCTGCAGGGCGCGCAGCTGGAAGGGCTTGGCGAACAGTCCCGCCGAGATCGAGAAGCTTTTCGACAGGTTCTCGATCTTCAGGAGGTCTTCCGTGCGCAGGTCTTCGGTGCGCGAGTCTTTGGCAAGATTCTGCATCACGCCACCGCCTCGTATTTCATTTCACCCTGATACCAGCACGCTTTTTCGCGCACGTCCTCGACCGGCAGCAGCGGCGGCCGTTCCTCGAAGCACCGCTCGAAGCGGAAGGCGCAACGCGGGTGGAAGGCACAGCCGCGCGGCAGGTGTTCGAGGCTGGGCGGCAGGCCCTGGATCGGATCGAGCCGCTTGGCGCGCTTGGCGACGTGTGGCGTCGAGTGCAGCAGACCCAGCGTATAGGGATGGCGCGGATCGTAGAACAGCGTGTCCGTCGGGCCCTTTTCGACGCAGCGTCCGCCATACATCACCATCATCCGATCGGCGACGCCGGCGACGACACCCAGATCGTGGGTGATCAACACCAGCGCGGTGCCGAAATCGTTGGTGAGGTTCTTGAATAGGTCGAGCATCTGCGCCTGCACGGTGACATCGAGAGCGGTAGTCGGCTCGTCGGCGATCAGCACCTTGGGTTTGCAGAGCAGCGCCATCGCGATCATCACACGCTGCCGCATGCCGCCCGACAGCTCGTGCGGATAGGCATTGGCGCGCTTCACCGGTTCGGGGATACCGACCCGCTCCAGCATTTCGATGACGGCGCGATAGGCCTTCTCGTTGTCGTAGCCCTGGTGGCGCACCAGCACTTCGGCGAGCTGGGTGCGGACCTTCAGGGTGGGGTTCAGCGAGGTCATCGGATCCTGGAAGATCATCGCGATGTCTTTGCCGCGATAGCGATCCAGCTTGTCCGGCGCCATGCCGATCAGGTTGACGTCGCCCAGCATGGCACGGCCCGAGGCTTTGCCGTTCTTGGCGAGCAGCCCCATGATGGAAAGGAAGGCCTGGCTCTTCCCCGAGCCGCTCTCACCTACGATGGCGAGCGTTTCGCCCTGCGCGAGGGTGAAATCGAGGTCGGAAACCGCCTTCACTTCAGAGTCGTGGAGGGCGAACGTTACGTCGAGATCGTCGACGACAAGCACATCGGCCATCTCTATCGGTCCTTGGGGTCTAGTGCGTCGCGCAGGCCGTCGCCCAGGTAGGACAGGCAGAGCAGCGTGCTGACGAGGATAATGGCCGGCGTGAACAGCATCCACGGCAGCGACTCGGCGACCGGCGCGCCGAACGAGATCAGCGTGCCCAGCGAGGTCTGTGGTTCCTGTACGCCGAGGCCGAGATAGGAGAGGAAGCTCTCGGTGATGATGATCTCGGGAATGGTGAGCGTTGCGTAGATCACCACCGGGCCGGTGAGGTTGGGCACGATGTGGCGGAAGATGATGGTGAAGGGCCCTGCCCCGCCGGCCTTCGCCGCCTCGATGAACTCGCGCTGCTTGATCGACAGCGTCTGCCCACGCACGATGCGCGCCATGGTCAACCATTCGAGGCACCCGATACCGACGAACAGCAGCACCGGCGAGCGGCCGAAGATCACCACCAGGATGATGACGAACAGGATGTAGGGCAGCGCGTACATGATATCGACGAAGCGCATCATGACGGCATCGATCTTGCCGCCGAAATAGCCCGCGATGGCCCCGTAGACGATGCCGATCACCACCGAGACGATGGTGGCGACGCCCGCCACCAAGAGCGACATCTGCGTACCCTGCAGGGTGCGCGCCAGCATGTCGCGGCCGTTCTGGTCGGTGCCGAGATAGTGGCCCTTGGCCCAGTCGGGTGGCTTGCGGATGCCGGCCCAGTCGATCTTGTCGTAAGCCCAGGGCAGGAAATACGGCCCGATCAGTGCGAACAGCACGATGGCGGCGAGCACGAAGATCGAGACCAGCGCCGCCTTGTTGTTGAACAGTCGTCGGAGCGCATCCTGCGTCAGCGAGCGGCCCTTGGGAGCCTCGGTTGCCAACGCGTTGGCGTAGGCGGTGAGGGCAGCGTCCTTGCCAGTAATCCCGGCCATCAGCGGTACCTCACCTTGGGATCAAGCCAGGCGTAGAGAACGTCGACGATGAGGTTCAACGCCAGGATGATGAAAACGTAGAGAATGGTGGTGCCCAGGACGAGCCCGTAATCGCGGTTGAGCGCGGCGGTGATGAAGTACTTACCGATGCCGGGCAGCGCGAACACCTGCTCCACCACCAGCGAGCCGGTGAGGAGATATGAGAGGCCCGGCCCGAGATAGGAGACCACCGGCAGCAGCGCCGGCTTCAGCGCATGGCGCGCCAGGATCAGCCGCGTGCCGAGGCCTTTGGAACGGGCGGTGCGCACGTAATTGGTGCCCAGCACCTCGATCATCGAGCCGCGCACCAGCCGGGCGACGCGCCCGCCATGTGGTAGCGCCAGAATGAAGATCGGCAGCACGAGGTGGATGAGCGAACCCGGTTGGTAGCCGCCGACGGGCAGCCAGCGCAGGTACACGCCGAACACCAGCTGCACGAGATTGGCCATCAGGAAATTCGGGATGATGATGCCGATGAGGACAATCGCCACCAGCCAGTAGTCCGGCCACTTGTTCTGGTTCACTGCCGCGATGGCGCCGGCGATCATGCCGCCGATGGTGCCAACGACGAAGGCTGAAAAGCCCAGCATCAGGGTGAAGGGCAGCCCGATGCTGATGAGCCGCGACACCGAGAAATCTTCCATCACCATGGATGGACCGAAATCGCCGCGGAACACTCCACCGAGGTAGATGAAG
>JBKJMF010000030.1:0-8007 GCA_046596525.1 Devosia sp.
CGGCGATGGCGGCTCTCGCGGCACTGAACCTTGGCACCAACGGCATGGCCGATCGCGGCAAGGTGCTGCAGTTGGACCTGACGGCGCCGGGGCGCGTCCGCGCCGCTGCCGGGCTCGCCACCGACCATTTCACTACCGTCATCGCCAACCCGCCCTTCTTCGACCCGGGCCGGGGCTCGGCGCCGTCGACCGGGCGCGCCGATGCCCGGCACATGGCGGACGACACGCTCGACCGCTGGGTGAAGACCGCAGCCAGCCACGCGGCGCCGGGTGGTGAGGTGATCTTCATCCATGTCGCCGAAGCGCTGCCGCTGCTGCTCTCGGCATTCACGCAGCGCTTCGGCGCGGTGAGCGTGTTGCCGCTGTTGCCACGCGACGGCGAGGCGGCGAGCCGCGTGCTTGTTCGCGGCATCAAGGGCTCGCGGGCGCCGTTCGGCCTGCTGGCGGCGCGGGCATTGCACGAGCCAACCGGCCGCACCTTCCGATCTGAGTTCGACGCCATCTTCCGCGGCACTGCCCGCCTCATCTGGTAATCCCGCGCGGAGGCACATACATGTGCCCCGTCGAAATCGAGGGCGTCGCATGGGTCTCCGGTCGTGGATGAAGCGCAGCATGGGGCAGAGTGGCCCGGTCGTGCCGGTGGTTCGCCTGCACGGCGTCATCGCCGCCGACCAGCGAGCAGGGCGGCTGAACATCGAAGCCGTGGCGCCGCTACTGAAGCGCGCCTTTGCTGTAAAGTCGGCACCGGCCATCGCCATCGTCATCAACTCGCCCGGCGGCTCGGCGGTGCAGTCGCGGCTGATCTCGAAGCGCATCCGCGATCTCGCCGATGAGCACAACAAGCCGGTGCTGGTGTTCGTCGAGGATGCTGCCGCCTCGGGCGGTTATTTCATCGCCACCGCCGGGGACGAGATCATCGCCGATCCCTCGTCCATTGTCGGCTCCATCGGCGTGATCTTTGCCGGCTTCGGCTTTGTCGAGACGCTGAAGAAGGTCGGTATCGACCGCCGCGTCCACACCTCCGGCCGCAACAAGTCGACGCTCGATCCATTTCTTCCGGAGAAGCCGGAGGATGTGGAGCGCATCAAGCGCATGGAAACCGACATCCACCAGGTGTTCATCGACTGGGTGAAGATGCGTCGCGGCGAGAGGCTGAAGGCCTCCGACGACGTGCTGTTCACCGGCGAATTCTGGAGCGGCGTGCGCGGGCTCGAACTCGGGCTCATCGATGGCCTGGGCGATCTCCATGAGGTGCTGCGAACCCGCTTCGGCGACAAGGTCGAACTGCTGCCGATCGCCGCCAAACGCGGACTTTTGACGATGCCGCGGATCGGCCTTGCGATGCTGGCAGGCGATGTCGCCGCCACCGTAGAGGATCGCTCCGTGTGGGCGCGGCTGGGGCTCTAGGCGATGACCGGTACGCTCCTCCGCATCCTCATCTTCGCCGCCATTATTCTCGCCATCCTGTGGGGCGTGCGGAAGATCTGGCGCGACTGGTCGGGCCAGTTCAAGGCGGTCGACAAAGAACGGCACGAGCGCGACCTGCAGGAACGCCAGCGTCCCGACGTCATCACGCTGAAGCGCGACAAGGACGGCAAGTTCCGCCCGCCCGAGGGCGACGGGCGCTAGATTGCCGACGACAAATCTGTCCGCCAGCTCTAGCCTTCCGGCAAACTGGAGGCGGAAATGGCCGGTACATTGCTGCGCAGTCGGCGGACGGGGCACCACGCCCAGGTGACATCGGTCGAGCTGTTCTTCGATCTCGTCTTCGTCATCGCAGTCACCCAGATTTCCCACGCGCTGGTGGAGCACTTGACCTGGATGGGTGCGCTTGAGGCGGCGCTGCTGCTGGTGGCCATCTGGTGGGCGTGGATCGACACCGCCTGGGTCACCAACTGGCTCGATCCCGACAAGCCGCTGGTGCGGCTGATGCTGTTCGTACTGATGGGTATCGGGCTGGTGATGTCGAGTTCGCTGCCCGAGGCGTTCGGCGACCGCGGGCTGGCCTTCGCCATCGCCTTCGCCGTGTTCCAGCTCGGCCGCTCCGCTTTCATGCTATGGGCCGTGCGCGGCCACCCGAGCCATTTTCGTAATTTCACCCGCATCATCATCTGGTACGCGGCCTCGGCCGCTCTCTGGGTCGCGGGTGGGTTCGCCGAAGGCGAGGTGCGGCTTGCCTGCTGGCTGATCGCCGTGGGGTTGGATAGCATTTCGCCGGCCCTCGGCTTCTGGGTCCCGGGCCTCGGCGGTACCGATACCCGCGAATGGGATGTCGACGGCGCCCACATGGCCGAGCGGAGCGGGCTGTTCGTGCTGATCGCCTTGGGCGAGTCGATCCTGGTCACCGGGGTTGGTTTCACCGAGCTCGCCTGGACTTCCGATGTCGTCTTCGGCATGACCGTGGCGCTGCTGCAGTCGATCGCCATGTGGTGGATCTTCTTCGGCCAGCACGCCGAGGCCGCCAGCGCTGCGATCTCGACATCGGACGATCCCGGCCGCGTGGCGCGCCAGGCCTACACCTATGTTCCCATCCTGCTCGTCGCCGGCATCGTCGTCTCCGCCGTGGGCGACGAAATGGTGCTGGCCCACCCAAGCGGGCACATGGAGCCTTCGACGATCCCCGTACTTGTCGGCGGTCCGGCGCTGTTCCTGTTGGGTGCGGCTCTGTTCAAGCTTGCCGTGTTCGGTCACTGGTCGGCGCCGCGGTTCGGCGGCCTCGCCGCCGTGGTGGCGCTTTTCCTCGTCGCCCCCCATCTCTCGCCATTGCTGCTATCGTCGGCGACTACAGCCATCGTCGTCATCGTGGCGGTATGGGAGGCGGTCGAACTGGGCCTGCACCCCGAGCGTTACCCCAAGGCACGCCCGCACTCGGGATGAACTGTGGAATTGACCGGCTGCGCTGGCCCCACTAGGTTCCGCGCGCCATTCGCACCCGGATTACCAGCATGCCCGACGCTTTGCCCGCCCACATGGACCCGAGGAATTCGTTCCAGGGCCTGATCCTGACGCTGCAGCGCTTCTGGGCGGAGCAGGGTTGCGTGATCCTGCAGCCCTACGACATGCAGATGGGCGCCGGTACCTTCCACACCGCGACGACGTTGCGCGCGCTCGGCCCCAAGCCGTGGAAGGCCGCCTATGTGCAGCCGTCGCGCCGGCCCAAGGACGGGCGCTACGGCGAGAACCCCAACCGGCTGCAGCACTATTACCAGTTCCAGGTGATCCTGAAGCCGTCGCCGGACAACATCCAGGACCTCTATCTGCAGTCGCTGGCCGAGATCGGCCTCGACTCGAGCCTGCACGATATCCGCTTCGTCGAGGACGACTGGGAGAGCCCCACGCTGGGCGCCTGGGGCCTCGGCTGGGAATGCTGGTGCGACGGCATGGAAGTGAGCCAGTTCACCTATTTCCAGCAGGTAGCGGGATACGAGACCAAGCCCGTGCCGGGCGAGATCACCTACGGGCTAGAGCGGCTCGCCTGCTACCTGCAGAACGTCGATTCCATCATGGAGCTCAATTACAACGGTGGCGCCGGCGACGACAAGGTCACCTATGGCGACGTCTTCCTGCAGAACGAGCAGGAGTTCTCGAAGTACAATTTCGAGGCCGCCGACGTCGATATGCTGTTCCGCCACTTCGCCGACGCCGAGGCCGAGTGCAAGGCGCTGTTGCAGAAGGGCGCCGTCGGCAACCGCCAGACCCTGGCCGTGCCAGCTTACGAACAGGTGATCAAGGCGAGCCACAACTTCAACCTGCTCGACGCCCGCGGCGCCATCTCGGTCACCGAGCGGCAGAGCTACATCCTGCGCATCCGCGACCTGGCTAAGGCCTGCGGCGAGGCCTGGCTGCAGACGGCGGGCGGTGGCGCGGACGACTAAGCCCGCACCAGCGGTAGCGCAACGGTTAGGTACTGGCGCCTGCGGTAGCCGAGGGAATTGCACGGCCCTCGACATAATGGCCGTAGAGCGTAGTCAGGATGCTCACGCCGACGATCATCTTCACCCAGCCGGTAGCAAGCGTCCAAAGCACGCCGAGGAACCCGCCGATCGGACCTGCCATGGCGAGGATGAAGGCGGGGATGTCGATGACCAGCGCGGCAACCGCCGACAGGATCGCCAGGACGATGATCGCGGTATTGGCGTTGTTGGTCGCCTCCCAGGCCTGTCTCAGGGTTATCGGCTTGCCGATCGCTATTGCCGGCAGGATTGGCGCGAGCCGGTAGCCCACTATCAGCACCGCGGCGAGGGCGAGCAAGCCGGTGATGAAGACGCCGACCACGCTCAGTAGCGGGATCGCGACGATTCCGACGACGGCGGACACTATGAACGACAGCACCAGCCCGATGAGGCCGATCAGCAGCGAATAGCCACCGTAGGACAGTAACCGGCTGCTGTTGAATTCCGGCAGCTGGCCCGTGGGCATTTCGTCGAGCAGCACGTAGCGGTGCCAGGCCACGGCGATCCAGACGAACGCGATGATGGCCAGAATTGCCGTGATCAAGCCCAGGAAGCCGCCGCTACCCAGGGCTGCCAACGCCTGTTCCGGCTGCGTCGGCACGGGAAACAGCAGGGCAAAGATCAAGGCCGGAATGGCGTAGATGAGGTAGAGCAGCCCCGAGATCTTCAGGGCGTTGCGCCAATCGCCCAGTACCAGGCGGACGGAATGAACAAACAGACTAACGCCCATGAAATACCCCAATATGCTCGTGTTGAATGCCGACCCAAATGCGAGGCTAGCTGAACAGCAAGAGTCGCGGAAGCTGGGTGGGCGAATAGTCTGGGGACTGAGTTGGAGGCCGCTACTCGCAGGTCACTTCGAGGCCGTCGGCGCCGGTGAAGCGGAACGTCGTCTTGCCAGTGTCGTCGGTGCCGAACACGCCTTCAATCTGCATGTCCTTGAGCGGCCCCGACAGCGGGTTCACGTCGGCGCCGGCCGAGGCGACCTGCCCGCTGCCGCTGTTGCCGTCGACATTCTTGAACGAGTAATCGCCCGCAACGAACAGCGTGAGTTCACCCAGATTGGCGCCGTTCTCGCTGACGCAGGCATAGACCCCCGGTGGCGGAAACTGCGCCAGGGCAGGGGTGGCGAGCAGGGCTAGGGCGGCGAGTAGGTGGAGCGGGCGCATGGGGGATTATCCTCTTGGCGTGCGTAGGCGGCAAGGTGGCCGGTTATAAGCAAATCGCGAGGTGCTTATGCAGACCATCGATCCAACCTACCAGGTGCTCTACTCCGAGCTGGCGCAGCGAAGCCTCGACGCCTCGTTCACGTCGGAGTTTTCCATCGACGGCCGCTTCATAACGATGGAGAGCCGTGGACGCCGATACTGGTACTTCGATATCGCCAAGCCGGACGGCAAACCCGGCAGCAAGCGGCGAGTCTATGTGGGGCCGGTGGACGACGACGAGATTAATCGCCGCGTCGAGAACTTCAAAGACCTGAAGGCCGACCATCAGGCGCGTCGCAGGATCGTCTCGACGCTGGTGCGCGAAGCCTATCTACCGCGGCCAGAGCCCCTGTCCGGCGACATCGTGCAGGCTCTATCAGAGGCGGGCTTCTTTCGGCTCCGGGGTGTGCTGATCGGCACCACGGCGTTTCAGTGCTACTCGGCGGTCCTCGGGCTGCGCCTGCCCGGCGCCATCATGCAAACCGGCGATGCCGATTTCGCGCTGTTTCACTCGATCGTCACCCAAGTCGGCGATGAGATGCCCCCGGTGCTTTCCGTCTTGCGCGAGGTAGATCCGACATTTCGCGAGGTCCCGCACCAGTCCGACGGTCGCTTCACCACCAAGTACGCGTCCCGTTCGGGATACAAGGTCGAGTTCCTGACGCCGAATACCGGAAGCTCGGATCATGACGGCAAGCCGACGCGCATGCCGTCATTGGGTGGCGCCGCGGCCGAACCTCTGCGGTTGCTCGACTTCCTGATCTATCAACCGGTGCGCGCGGTGATGCTACACGGGGCCGGCGTGCCGGTTCTGGTACCTGCACCGGAACGCTATGCCATCCACAAGCTTATCGTTGCATCGCGGCGCCACACCGATAATGACGGCCTCGGCAAGAGCCGGAAGGACATATTCCAATCCGAGACGTTGATGCTGGGGATGATCCAGATGCGGCAGCGCGAGGCGTTGGCGGAAGCATACATTGAGGCCTGGGACCGTGGTGCCGCCTGGCGTGATGCTATGCGGGAGAGTCTCCGCACCCTAGACGACGAAACCTTCGAGGAGATCCGAGCCGGCCTCGAACTGGCCCCGAGCCGGATGCACAGCGATCCCGTTCACTACGAACTGGCCACCCGCCCAAACTAAACCGGCGGCATCAGCCCTTCGGCCTTGCGCTTCTTGCCCTTGAACGGCTCCATGCCTTCATTGGCAAGCTGGTCGGCGCGTTCGTTCATTTCGTCGCCGGCATGGCCTTTGACCCAGTGCCAGTTGATCTTGTGGCGCTGGGTGGCGGCGTCGAGGGCCTGCCAGAGTTCGACGTTCTTGACGGGCTTCTTGTCAGCGGTGCGCCAGCCGTTTTTCTTCCAGCCGTGGATCCACTTGGTCAGCCCATCCTTGACGTAGTTGCTGTCGGTGTGGAGCTCGATTTCGCACGGGCGCTTCAGCGCGGTGAGCGCCTTGATGGCGGCGGTCAGTTCCATCTGGTTGTTGGTGGTGAGCTGCGCGCCGCCCTTCAACTCTTTCACCGTATCGCCATACTGCAGCACGGCGCCCCAGCCGCCTGGGCCTGGGTTGCCTGAGCAGGCGCCGTCGGTGTGGATGATCACATTGGCCATCAGGCGGCCGCCGGCCGGTCGTAGCGGTAGAACTCGACGTCGTGGTGGCCGTAGCTGTCTCCCGTGTGGGTGTAGACGCCGCCAAGCTTGCGCAGCACCTTCAGGGAGGCCTCGTTGCGCGCGTCCGCCATGCCGAGGAAATGGTCGCGGTCAGTGTCGCGCCAATACCAGTCTTTGAGCCCGCAGGCCGCCTCGAGCACGTAGCCGTTGCCCCAGAACTCGGGATAGAGCGAGTAGCCGATCTCCGGGATCTCCTCGGGGCCATACACGCCAAAACCGCAGCGCCCCACCAGCACGCCGTCGGACTTCCGTGTCACGCGAAGCTTGCCCATCTTCTGGCGCTCGAACAGCGCAATCCAGCCGGCCAGCGCCGAGTCCATCTCTTCCTTCGTCCACGGGCGGCCGTGGCCGGTGAGGTAGCGCGCTACGGTCGGATCGCCGTGCAGCCGGTAGAGGTCGTCGATCTGGTCGGTACGCCAGCCGGAGAGGACCAGCCGCTCCGTCTCAAGAAGGGTCAGATCGGTCATGCGGCAGGCTGGGCTCGGAGTTCGCGGGGCAGGTTGAAGACTATGCTCTCGCGCTGTTCGCCGCTGGCGGTGACTGCAATATCGAAGCGCTGCGCGAAGGCTTCGATGACCTCGTCGACGAGATTCTCCGGGGCCGAGGCGCCGGCGGTGATGCCGAGGGTCTTGATGCCCTCGAACCGGCTCCAGTCGATCTTGTCGGCGCGCTCGACCAGCGAGGCGTTGGGGCAGCCGTTGCGCTGCGCCACTTCGACGAGGCGGACTGAGTTCGAGGATTCAGGCGCGCCGACGACGATCATCGCATCGACATGCGGCGCCACCCGCTTCACCGCTTCCTGGCGATTGGTGGTGGCGTAGCAGATGTCTTCCTTGTGCGGCAGCGCGATGGACGGAAAGCGGCGGCGCAGCACTTCGACGATGGCCGAGGTGTCGTCGACGCTGAGCGTGGTCTGCGTGACGTAGGCGAGTTTGTCGGGATCGCGCGGCGTGAACGCCTCGGCGTTCTCGACGGTCTGGATCAGCGTGATGGCGTCGTCGGGCAACTGGCCCATGGTGCCGATCACCTCGACATGGCCGGCATGGCCGATCAGCACGATCTCGCGGCCTTCGTTGTAGTGCCGGTTGGCCTCGATATGCACCTTGCTCACCAGCGGGCAGGTGGCATCGAGGAAAAACATGTTCCGCGCCTTGGCGCCTGCGGGAACAGAT
>JBKJMF010000365.1:0-6252 GCA_046596525.1 Devosia sp.
CTTGTTCTCGGCGTAGCGATTCTTGTCCACGCCATAGGCCATGGCCTGGTCCTGCAGGTCGCACTCGCCGCCCTGGTCGCAGATCGGGCAATCCAGCGGGTGGTTGATGAGCAGGAACTCCATCACCCCTTCGCGGGCCTTCTTGACCATCGGGGTATTGGTGAACATCTCCGGCGGCTCGCCGTTCGGGCCGGGACGCAGGTCCTTCACCGACATGGCACAGCTGGCCTGCGGCTTCGGCGGCCCGCCCTTCACCTCGACTAGGCACATCCGGCAATTGCCGGCGACCGACAGGCGCTCGTGGTAGCAGAAGCGAGGAATCTCGGCGCCTGCGGCTTCGGCCGCCTGCATCAGCGTGTAGTAGTCCGGGACCTCGACGAGCGTGCCGTCGACTTTGATACTTGCCATCTTATTTCTCAGCCCCGACGAGATCGAGCCGCCGTTCAATACGGTCGACGCGATCTTCCAGTCTGTCCATGCGCCGGTTGAGGCTATTCAGCCCCTCCTCGACGCCAGTCATGCGCACCTTGATCTCATGAACGTCAAACTCGACCCGTTCCAGTCGCTCGTCCATGCGGGTAAGCCGCTCTTCGATTCGACGCAGCATGACCAGAACGATGTTGTCGGGTTCCTTCGCCATCAGACTTGCTCCACGGCCTTCTGCCGCTCGTAGGCGGCGAACAGGTCGGTGACAAGCACGCCGTCGATGCGCATGTCGACGAGGAGCGAGGCGGAGATATTCACTCCGGTCAGGTTCGCTGCCCGGATTTGCATGTTCGACAGATTGACGTCGTCGAACTTGATGTTCGATCCGTTCACATCGTGGAACGTCGTCCCGTTCAGGTCGGCGTCGTCGACAGTCATGTGCGAGATATTCACGCACTGCATCAACGTGCTGCTCAGGTTGCAGCGCTGGATCTTGCTCTCCGACAGATTGCTGTCCATCAGCGAGGACCGCGCGAGTACGCTGTCTTCGATCTTCAGACGGTCAGTCGCGCCCTTGATGTCCATCAGTCTTACTCCGCCGCGATCGACGGCACGGCGCCGTCGCTGGTCGAGCTGTAAGTATAGGCGTCGATACGCGCCTCGATGACGGGGCGGAAGTTCTTGATCAAGCCCTGGATCGGCCATGCCGCCGCGTCGCCGAGCGCACAGATGGTGTGGCCTTCGATCTGCTTGGTGACCTCGAACAGCATGTCGATCTCGCGCTTCTGGGCGCGGCCTTCGACCATGCGCTCCATCACCCGCATCATCCAGCCGGTGCCTTCGCGGCACGGCGTGCACTGGCCGCAGCTCTCGTGCTTGTAGAACGCCGAGAGCCGCCAGATCGCCTTGATGATGTCAGTGGACTTGTCCATGACGATCACCGCGGCGGTGCCGAGCGACGAGCCGACTTCCTTGAGGCCATCGAAATCCATAATGGCGCCGCGGATCTTGTCCCCCGGGACGCACGGCACCGAGGCGCCGCCGGGGATCACGGCGAGCAGGTTGTCCCAGCCGCCACGGATGCCGCCGCAATGCTTCTCGATCATCTCTTCGAAGCTGATGCCCATGGCTTCTTCGAAGGTCGCGGGCTTGTTCACATGTCCCGACACGCACATCAGCTTGGTGCCCGTATTGTTGGCACGGCCGATGCCGGCAAACCAGGCGCCGCCGCGACGGAGGATCTCGGGGACGACGGCGATCGACTCGACGTTGTTCACCGTGGTCGGGTTGCCGTAGACGCCCATCGCCGCCGGGAACGGCGGCTTCAGCCGTGGCTGGCCTTTCTTGCCCTCGAGCGATTCCATCAGCGCGGTTTCTTCGCCGCAGATGTAGGCGCCGGCGCCATGGTGGACGACGATGTCGAAGTCCCAGCCGTGGATATTGTTCTTGCCGATCAGCCGGGCGTCGTACGCCTGCTGCACCGCGGCTTCGAAGTTGTGCCGCTCGCGGATGAACTCGCCGCGGATGTAGACGTAGGCGATATGCGCGCCCATGGCGCGGCCGGCCAGCAGGCAGCCCTCGATCAGGTGGTGCGGATCGTGCCGCAGGATCTCGCGATCCTTGCAGGTGCCGGGCTCGGACTCGTCGGCGTTGACTAGCAGCTGGCTCGGGCGGCCGTCGCCGGCGCCTTCCTTGGGCATGAAGGTCCACTTGAGGGCGGTCGGGAACCCTGCCCCGCCACGGCCACGCAGGCCTGAGCCCTTCACTTCATTGACGATCCAGTCGCGACCGCGATCGATGAAGGTCTTGGTGTCCTGCCAACCACCACGCGCCTTGGCGCCTTCGAGGCCCCAGTCGCCGGTGCCGTAAAGATTGGTGAAAATGCGATCCTGGTCAGCGAGCATCAGACATCACTCTCCGGCTTCTTGGCCTTCCGGCCCGTCTCGCGGGTCGGCGATACACCGCCAACCTGAGGTTCGGCTGCGACTGTTGTACGCCGACGCAGCTTACCCGGCGCCGCCCCGGCGTCGATCTTCCCGGCGGGCGATTCGGCGCCCGTGGCGTCCTCACGCATGGCACGATTGGGCTCGCCGTCAGCCTTGGCCGCGCTGCTTGCCTGCTTGCGCTCCCCTTCCGCCTTGGCGGTCGAAACCTTGGGCGAATTGGCTGGGCCCTTCAGGCCCGGAGCCGCCTCGGCCGACACCTCGCGCTTGCGACCTGGCGTCGTAGGTGCCTGTTCGGCAGCCTTCGGCGCTTCGGCCGGCTTCGCAGCGGCCGCAGGTGTCGCCGCCGCTGCACCCGGAGCCGGCGCAGGTGCGGGCGGCGGCGGGAACGGCTTGTAGGTGCGCTTGGCGGTCGGCTTCTCGAGCAGCGTCGTCTGGCCGCCCTCGGCGGCGCCGAACTGGCGCTGGATCTGCGGGCCGGGCTTCACCTCGCTGCCCTTGCCGGCAGCGAACTTGTCGAGCAGCGTTTCGAAGCTCTCGACCGTCAAGTCTTCGTAGGTGTCGTTGCCGATCATCACCATCGGCGCGTTCACGCAGGCCCCGAGGCACTCCACCTCTTCCCAGCTCATCGTGCCTTCGGCGTTGGTCTCGAACGGGGCGTGGTTGATCTTGTGCTGGCAGACTTCCCGCAGGTCTTCGGCGCCGCGCAGCATGCAGGGCGTCGTTCCGCAGATCAGGATATGCGCCTTGGTGCCGACCGGCTTCAGCAGGAACTGGGTGTAGAAGGTCGCAACCTCGAGCACCCGGATGTAGGCCATGCCCAGCAGCTTGGCGATCGACTCGATCGCCGCGCGGGTGATCCAGCCGTCCTGCTCCTGGGCACGCCACAGGATCGGGATCACGGCCGACTGCTGCCGGCCGGGCGGGTATTCAGCCATCTTCTTTTCAGCCCAGGCCTGATTGGCCTTCGAGAAAGCAAAGCTCTCGGGCTGGACGGTCTCATCTGCAAGGCGGCGGACGGACATGCTCTATCCTGCGAAATCGACGCGGGCGATCTTGCCGCCCGCTATGGTGTAAATCGCGATCGCTTCAAAGCGCTCGCCATCCGGCGCCCGCCGGACGTCTTCGTGGTCGACGACAGTATTCCCGGTCGCGATGCGGTTGAGGAGTATCGCCTGGTTCTGCGGGAACTTGGCGAACGTCGTCGCGTAGCGCCCGCGAATGGCGAGCGCGCCGTCCTGGGTGATCTTGCCATCCGGTCCGGCGACAATGCAGTCGTCGGCATAGAACGTCATGAACGCTTCGAGATCCTGCGCGTTGTAAGCGTCGAGCTGGCCCTGGGCGAGTGCTACCGGCGACATCAGCGATCGACCTCGCCGAACACGATGTCGAGCGAACCGAGGATGGCGGCGACGTCGGCCAGCATGTGCCCGCGGCAGAGGAAATCCATCGCCTGCAGATGCGCAAAACCCGGCGCGCGGATCTTGCAGCGATACGGCTTGTTGGAGCCGTCGCTGACCAAGTACACGCCGAACTCGCCCTTCGGCGCTTCGACGGCGGCGTAAACCTCGCCGGCCGGCACCTTGTAGCCTTCGGTGTAGAGCTTGAAGTGATGGATCAGCGCTTCCATCGACTGTTTCATCTCGGCGCGTTTGGGCGGCACCACCTTGCCGTCGGTCGAGGCCACCGGCCCCTGCCCTTCGGGCGAGTTCAGCAGGTCGAGCACCTGCTTCATGATGCGGATCGACTGGCGCATCTCATCCATGCGGCAGAGATAGCGATCGTAGCAATCGCCGTTCTTGCCGATGGGGACGTCGAACTCGAGCCGATCGTAGCATTCATACGGCTGCGCCTTGCGCAGGTCCCAGGCATCGCCCGAACCGCGGACCATGACGCCCGAGAAACCCCACTTCCACGCGTCGTCACGGGACACCACCCCGATATCGGCGTTGCGCTGCATGTAGATGCGGTTGCCGGTGAGCAGCTTTTCGAGGTTGTCGAGCACCTTGAGGAACGGATCGCAGAACGTGCCGATATCGTCGATCAGCGCCTGCGGCAGGTCCTGGTGCACGCCGCCCGGACGGAAATACGCCGCATGCATGCGGCTGCCCGAGGCGCGCTCGTAGAAGATCATGAGCTTTTCGCGCTCGTCGAAGCCCCACAGCGGCGGGGTCAGCGCGCCGACGTCCATGGCCTGCGTCGTGCAGTTCAGCATGTGCGAGAGCAAACGGCCGATCTCGGCGTAGAGCACGCGGATCAGCTGGCCGCGGAACGGCACGTCGATGCCGAGCAGCTTTTCCACTGCGAGGCAGAACGCATGCTCCTGGTTCATCGGCGCGACGTAGTCGAGCCGGTCGAAATACGGGATCGCCTGCAGATAGGTCTTGGTCTCGATCAGCTTCTCGGTGCCGCGGTGCAGCAGCCCAATATGCGGATCGACGCGTTCCACAACCTCACCATCCAACTCAAGAATGAGCCGCAGCACACCGTGCGCGGAGGGATGGATCGGCCCGAAGTTAATGGTGAAGTTTCTTACGTCGACTTCAGACATGGCGGTTGTCCACATCGTTGGCAGTCGGCAATCGGCGGTCGGCAGTCGCTGAGGTCAATCTTTGCGTTCCAGTTGCCGGATAAGGCCGAGAAGCATCCGTCCTATCGCGTCGCAACTGGCCAGAACAGGATCGCCCAGTTGAGGATCGATCAAGCCCAATCGGCCAGCGAGCAGAATGTGCGTTTCCAACTCCTTGAGCGATCCTTGCGCCACTCGAAGGAACTGTACGTAGGCGCCCCTGCTGTTGCGTCCGTAGCCCTCGGCAATGTTTGCAGGTATCGAGACGCTTGCCCGACGAATCTGCGAGGTCAGTCCGTAGACCTCTTCTCGCGGAAACCGGGCCGTCAGCTGATAGCACGCCTCGGCCAGATCCATTGCCTGCTGCCAGACACGCAGATCGCGATATGACTCGATCGTCATCACGCGTGCTCCGCCCCCATACTACTGCCGATTGCCTACTGCCGATTGCCGTCATTTCGCCTTCTCGTCGCCGGGCAGCACGTAATTCGTACCCTCCCAAGGTGACAGATAGTCAAACTGCCGGAATTCCTGCGGCAGCTTCACCGGCTCGTAGACCACGCGCTTGCGCTCTTCGTCGTAGCGCACTTCGACATAGCCGGTGGTCGGGAAGTCCTTGCGCAGCGGATAGCCGTCGAACCCGTAGTCGGTCAGCAGCCGGCGCAGGTCCGGATGTCCCGTGAACAGGATGCCGAACAGATCGTAGGTCTCGCGCTCGAACCAGTCGGCACCGGGGAACATGCCGGTGATCGACTGCACGGGCTTGGCGTCGTCCGTCGTGAGCTTCAGCCGCACCCGCAGGTTCTGCTTGGGGCTGAGCAGGTGGTACACAACGTCGAAGCGCTCTTCGCGCTCCGGATAGTCCACGCCGCACACATCGGTGATCGAGATGAACGCCTCGTGGTCGTGGAGGAACGTCGCCACGTCGATGATCGCGTCGCGCTCGATTAGCAGCGTCAGCTCGCCATAGGCCAGCTGGTGGTCGATGACCTTGTCGCCAAGCGCATTACGGGCGCGTTCAGCGAGCGCCGCGAGCGGTGAAGGAATGGGGCCGTCAGTCATGGCCGGTCCTAACGTTCGATCGTGCCGGTGCGGCGGATTTTCTTCTGCAGCAACAGGATGCCGTACAGCAGTGCCTCAGCCGTCGGCGGGCAGCCCGGAACATAGATGTCGACGGGCATCACGCGATCGCAGCCACGCACCACGGAATAGGAATAGTGATAGTAGCCGCCGCCATTGGCGCAGCTGCCCATCGAGATGACGTAGCGCGGCTCCGGCATCTGGTCGTAGACCTTGCGCAGCGCCGGGGCCATC
>JBKJMF010000078.1:0-2535 GCA_046596525.1 Devosia sp.
CCGAGAACGTCTTTGCCGGCCATACCGGGCTGGGCGAGGGCGTGCTGATCTACCGCAGCAAGCTCGAGGACCGTACCCGCGCCATCCTCGATGATCTCGGCCTCACCATCGACCCCAAGGCCATTGTCGCCTCGCTGACTTCTGCTCAGCGCCACCTGGTGATGATCGCCCGGGCGCTGGCGCTGAAGCCGCGCGTGCTGATGCTCGACGAGCCGACGGCGTCGCTCTCCGGCACCGAGGTCGAAGCGCTGCTCGAAGTCCTCCGCCGCTTGAAGCGGCAGGGCGTCACCATGATCTACATCACCCACCGGCTGCCCGAAGTGCTGGAGGTGTGCGACCGCGCTACCGTGCTGCGCGATGGACGAGTGGCCGCGGAACTTGGCCGCGATGAGTTCGACGAGGAACGCTTCATCTTCGCCATGTCCGGTCAGCGGTTGCAAAAGCTGTTCCCGCCGCACGAGGCGCCGGTCGGCGCCCGTCCCATGCTGACCGTCGAGCATCTCAACGTCGCCGGCAAGCCCGGCGCCATTTACGGCGCACGCGACGTCAGCTTCTCGGTCGCTGCCGGCGAGATCGTCGGCCTCGCGGGCCTCCTCGGCTCTGGCCGCAGCGAAATCCTCCACGGCATCTTCGGCCGCGTGCCATCCGAAGGCACGGTGAACGTCGATGGCCAGCCGATCAATATCCGCTCGCCCCGCGATGCGCGCGACGTCGGCATTGCGCTCCTCACCGAGGACCGCAAGCGCGACGGCCTGCTGTTCAACCTGCCGGTCGGTGCCAACATCACCATCGGCAATCTCGAGCCGCTGGCGGCGCGCGGCCTGGTCCGCGCCGATCGCGAAAAGAGCGCCGTCCTAGAAGCGATGCGCCAGCTCAACGTCAAGGCGTCGTCTCCTCAGGCCTCGGTGGCGCATCTGAGCGGCGGCAACCAGCAGAAGCTGCTCTTCGCCCGCGTGCTGATGCGCGCTCCAAAGGTGTTGCTGCTTGACGAGCCGACCAAAGGCGTCGATGCGGCGACCCGGCAGGAAATCTACCGCCTCGTTGTGGAACTCGCCAACAAGGGCGTGGCGCTAGTCGTCGTGTCGTCAGAGCTCGAGGAAGTCCTCGGCCTCTGCGACCGCTGTCTCACCATCGCCGACGGCCGCATCGTCGACGAGTTCAAGCGCGGCGAAGGCGGCGAGGACCGCGTGCTGCGCGCCGTGGCGGCAGCCCAGGCGGAAACAGTGCGGGCGGCCTCCTAGACCCGGAACGCCTCGAACCTCAGCGTTCCCGTCGTGCTTTCGCCCGGCGCCAGCACGGTGATTCCGTCTTCCGGATCTCCGAACCCCTCCGGCCGGTTGAACGCTCCCGAGGCGTTGGTTTGTGGCTCGACACAGAAGGACGTTTGCGCCGGATCGGCGTAGAACATGACGTGCTTGTAGGGCGCATCGCCCTTCATGGTGATGCCGGCGCCGCGGCCGGGAAAGGTGACCGTCGCGCTGCCGTCCCAGCCGCCATAGTCAGTGCAGCGCCAGTAGATCGGCAATGGCTGCGGGCTCGCGAACGACATTTCCGGCGGCAATCCGATGCGCTGGCCGATCATCCCCTCCGGCTCGTTGAGGTGGAAGGTTCTTGCCCCGAACTGCACGGTCGTATCCGAATCGCGGTCGAACCACGGATGGTGGCCGAAGCCGAACGGCATGCTTCGGGTGCCGGTATTGGTCACGCTGGTCACCAGCTCAAGACCCGCGTCCGCGAGGGTGAAGTGCTGCTCTGCACTATACGAGTACAACGCCGGATCGGCGACCTCGAGCTTAAGCATCGCGCCGCCCGGCCCAGTCTGTTCCGCGACCCACGGCCGGTGCCAGGCGGTGCCGTGCACATGGTAGATCTCCGGTGGATTGTTCGTCTCGAACCCATAGCGCCGCCCCTCGAACTCGAAGGCATTGTTGGCAATGCGGTTGGCGAACGGGATCATCGGGAACGACGCGACGCCCAGCACATTGCCCACCCTTCGATTGGCATCTGACAGCGGGCGCATCACACCGATGCCGTCGATCCGGAAGCTCGCGATGCTGCCGCCGATGGCCGGGGCCAGGTCGACCGCCAGCCGCCCGGCGCGGAGTTCGAGATGCTCAGAAACTGCGGCCATAGCCAGCGCTCCATCCGCCATCGACCGACAGCATTTGCCCCGTGGTGTAGGTGTTGAGCGGGTCGCAGAAGAACAGCACGGTGTCCGTGACCTCCGCCACAGACCCCGGCCGCTTCACCGAAGCATGCCCGAGCATCCCCGCATCGCCCGCCACCAGCGGCTCACCGACCGCGCCGACGCCGACGGCGTTGACCAGCACCTTCGGCCCCAGCTGCATGGCCATGGTGCGCACCGTCGCCAGCACGCCGGCCATCGCCACCGAGAAGTCCGGATGCCGTCGCATCGGCATCCCCGCCGCCGCCGAGACGAGAAACAGGATGCGCCCGCTGCCACGCGCGAACATGGCGTCGCCCGTGTTCCGCGCCGCTTGCAGCAGTGGGGCCGGGTCGAGGCCCGCGACCGGC
>JBKJMF010000220.1:0-4029 GCA_046596525.1 Devosia sp.
CGCAACCGCCGCGCACGCTTGAACGTGATGATCGGTCCGCGCATGTGGTCGCCCCCTCCACCATGCTTGCATGGTCCCCCTCCCCCGTAAACGGGTGAGGATAAGAGGCTAGTGCGCCGTCTGCACCGAAGTCTCACCAATCCCAATACCGGCGACTTTGCCGCCCTTGATCACGTAGCCGATGTACTGGGCGATGTCGGAATAGCCGCCCGGGCGGTCGGCGCGGTAGGCGATCTTGCCGCCTGAGGCGGCACCGAACGTCGCCTTGAGGTCGGCGGTGGAGGCCCCGAGGCCGGGGATGCCGAAGGATGGGATGGCGAAAGCGGCGGGGGCGGCGTCGCAGCCGGCGGCGGGTTTCTTCGCGGCTTCCGCGGCCACCATCATCACGAACTCGTAGCCGCCCAGCGCGTTCGAGATAAACCACACGTTGGCGCCTTCGGTGCTGTAGCACAGCCAATCGGCGCGGCCGGCGCCGTCGCCTTCGTTCTGGATGGTGCCGCCGAAGGCCTTCTGCACGTCCTTGAGCTTGGTACGCTGCAACTGGACCTTGAGCTTGCCCACCCCGATCGCCTGCACCGGCGCCTTCTCGAGGTTGGCCTTGGCGAAGTTGAAGCTGTTGCCGAAGATCGCCTCGCCCATGCCGCCCAGCGAGGCGGCAGACGCGGGGACTACGCTGAGGACGAGGGCGGCGGCGAGGGCGGCGAGGCGGTTGCGCATGCGGGGCTCTTCGGGATTGGCTGGCGCGGGAACATAGCGATGCCGATGCCGAAATCCAGTGACATTTAGGTGGAGTGCGCTATCCCTCCCGCATGAAAGTCGCGCTCGAAACCCTCCTCTCGTCTGCCCCCTACCTTAGGGATCTTGCCGAACGCCACGTCGACTGGTTCGCCGCGGCGCGAAGACTGTCGCCGGATATCGCGCTGGCGGCGGTGCTCGATCAGGTGGCGAAGGCCGGGCAGTCGGCCGCGACAGAGGACGAGATCGGCCGGGAACTGCGCATCGCCAAGGGGCGCGTGGCGCTGCTCGCCGCGGTGTCGGAAGTCGAGGGGCGTTGGACGACGGCGCAGTCGACGGCGGCGCTGTCAGACCTCGCCGATGCGGCGCTGGAGGCGGGGCTCGAGGTGCTGCTGCAACTGGCGGCGGCACGCGGGCTGACCGAGGCGACAGCGGCGAATTCCGGGCTGGCGCTGTTCGCGCTCGGCAAGCATGGCGGGCGCGAACTCAACTATTCGAGCGATATCGACATCGTCGCGTTCTTCGATCCCGAAAAGGGCGCGGTGAAGGAGCGGGGCGAGGAGACGAAGTTCTTCACCCGCATCGTCCAGAAGCTTGCCGGCCTGATGCAGGACCGCACCGCGCACGGCTACGTGTTCCGCACCGACCTGCGGCTGCGGCCCGACCCGGGCGCGACGCCAGTGGCGCTGCCGACCGAGGCGGCGCTGGCCTATTACGAGAGCCGCGGGCAGAACTGGGAGCGGGCGGCGTGGATCAAGGCGCGGCCCTGTGCCGGTGACTGGGAGGTGGGCGAGCGCTTCCTCAAGGACCTCGCGCCCTACGTCTGGCGCAAGCATCTCGACTTCGCCACCATCGCCGACATCCAGGCGATGAAGCGCCAGATCAACATCACCAAGAATGTCGGCGATGCGCGGGTGGCCGGGCACAATGTGAAGCTTGGGCTCGGCGGCATCCGCGAGATCGAGTTCTTCACCCAGACCCAGCAATTGATCGCCGGTGGGCGCGACCAGACGCTGCGAGTGCGGCCGACCGCGGCGGCGCTGAAGGCGCTGGCGGCGGCGAACTGGATCTCGAAGCGGGCCGCCGAAGACCTGACGCGGATCTACTGGTTCCTGCGCGCCGTCGAGAACCGGCTGCAGATGCTGCGCGACGAGCAGACCCACGTGATGCCCGAGAGCGAGGACGCCATCGCGGTGATCGGCACGCTGATGGGCGAGGCCAATTTGCCAGCGTTTGAAGCGGCTTACCGGACGGCGTTGAATCAGGTTGTCGGGTACTATTCCGACCTCTTCGCCGAAGGCGAGACCCTGGCGGCGGGCGGCGGCAACCTGGTGTTCACCGGCTCGGACGACGATCCGGAGACCATCGAGACGCTGTCGGGCATGGGCTTCAAGGAGCCGGCCAAGGCCATCGAGACAGTGAAGAAGTGGCACTATGGCAGCTACGCGGCGACCCGCGCGTCCGCCGCCCGGGCGCATCTGACCGAGCTGTTGCCGGCGCTGCTTTCGACCATTTCGGGGGCGGGTAACCCTGACGAGGCGCTGGCACGGTTCGACAACTTCCTGTCGCGGCTGCCCTCCGGCGTGCAGCTCTTCGCGCTGCTGCGCAACCACGAGAACCTCCGCAGCCTGCTCGTCGCGCTGATGGCCTCGGCGCCGCGCATGGCCGATGCGGTGATCCACCGCGCGCATGTGATGGACGGGCTGATCGACCCGGCCTTCGCCGACGATGTGCGGCGGCGCGAGACGCTGCTGGCGAAGATTGAAGCGTTCTTCGCCGATGCGCGCGACTACCAGGATGTGATCGACCGGGCCCGCATCATCGGGCAGGAGCAGATGTTCCTGATCGCGGCGGGGCTGCTCGCCGGCTCGATGGATGCGGCGCGGGCGGGGGAACAGTTCACGACGCTGGCCGAGGCGCTGCTGACCCGGCTGTTCGATGCGGTCCGGCGCGAGTTCGAGAAGCGCCACGGCGTGGTGCCCGGCGCGCGCGTGGCGCTGCTGGCCTTCGGCAAGATGGCGAGCCGCGAGATGACGGCGCGCTCCGACCTCGATTTCATCATGCTCTACGATGCGAGCGGTGAGGAATCGAACGGCGAGAAGCCGCTGGCGGCGAGCCAGTATTATGCCCGGCTCACCCAGCGGCTGCTGGCGGCGCTGAGCGCCCCGACCTCCGAGGGCGTGCTGTACGAGGCCGATATGCGGTTGCGGCCATCCGGCAATGCCGGCCCGCTCGCCACCAGCCTCGCCGGCTTTATCCAGTACCACCACGAAAGCGCCTGGACCTGGGAGCACCTGGCGCTGAGCCGGGCGCGCGTCGTCTACGCGGATGGCGAACTGGGCGAGAAGGTCGACGGCATCGTCGCCGAAATCCTGTCCCGCCCGCGCGACGCTGCAAAGACCATCGACGACGTGCTGACCATGCGGGCGCTGATGGCCAAGGAGCGTCCGTCGCGCCACGCCTTCGACCTGAAGCTGGCGCCGGGCGGGCTGGTCGACCTCGAGTTCATCGCCCAATCGGCGCAACTGGTAGCGGGGGACATCGTCGCGGCAGCGCAGGCAACCACCGGCGTTGTGTTGCGGCGACTGGCCGAGACCGGGCTGGTGCCGGAGGGGATGCGGCTGGCCGAAATCCTCGAGCTCTATTCGACCGTGCTGCAGGTGATGAGCGCCGCGCTCGCCGATCCATTCAAGGACGAAGGCTGGACTGAGGCGTTCCGGGAGCTATTGGCTCAACGGACGAACACGCCGAACTTCGAGCGGCTCGCCGCCGATGTGCGGGAGATGGAGGGCGAGGTGAGCGCGGCGGCAGAGCGATGGTATGCGAAGGCGAGGGGGCTTTGATGGATCTGGTAGCAGTGACGTGGTCGAACATCCCGGGCGGAGACGCGGTCCTCGCCTGGTATGGCGGGGTTCCCAGTTTCCATGATGCGGAGGTCTTGCGGCTGCATCTCAATCGTAGCGAGCCATCCGTGCTCGAGCTTGAGGTGACATATCCGACCCGGTCTATCGTCACATTGTTCCTCGATCATTGGATCGACGTTCAGATCAACGGTTTCAGCAAGCAGAACGTGCTCGGTGAGATGACATTGCGGGTCGCTGGCGATCGGGATGTTGAGCCGTGGGAGTATGGAGTGGGACTTCGTCCTGGCGAGATCGAGTTCGAACTGGCGCCATACTTCGGCGCCTACGGCAAGATCAGAGCCAACGTCTCCCACGTGGCGCTAAGGCCGGTCGCCTAGCCGCCGCCCCTCGCCGCTATTGCGGCAGCGCGGCGATGCACGCCTCCAGCGGG
>JBKJMF010000238.1:0-5791 GCA_046596525.1 Devosia sp.
GGACTTCATCAGCTCGAGCTGCAGCTGCTGCTGCAAGAACCTCTGCTGCTGCAGGTCGCGCTGCAGCTTGGAGAGCGTCGCATCGAGTTCGGTCTGCAGTGCCCGTGCCTGGGTCGACTGCGACAGCTCGTCCTGCAGGCAGATGGTGCGTTTCAGGTCGTTGCCGATATAGCCGTCCTTGGCGCTATCAGGCACCGGATAGCAATAGGCCTGGGCCCCCGAGCTGAGGGCGATGACGGCGAGCGTGGCAAGCAACGTGCGCATGGGTTGAATCTGGGTACTCCGGGCGCCCGGCGCAAGTCACGATCACGCGCGCGGCGCGGCGGTGCTTTTCCGCTCCATCAGGTCGAGCGGCAGGCTCTCGCGATGCACGCTGCCACTATGCTCGAGGATGGTCTTGACCGCCCGGCGGCCGATTTCGGCGATCGGCTGCACGATGGTGGTGAGCGGCGGGTTGACCAGCGCGGCTTCCGGCACGCCGTCGAAGCCGACGATCGAGATGTCGCGAGGAACGCTCAGCCCACGCTCGGCGAGCATCTCGAGGGCAAACATCGCCACCCGGTCGGACATCGCGAGGATGGCGGTGGGCATCTCCCCGGCGGAGAGGATGTGATCGAGGCCGCGGCGCACGCTGTCGGCGGTGCTGCGGGTCTCGTAGATCGGGATGGCGTGCCGGTCGACGCCGTAGAGCGCCAGCTCCTCGAAATAGCCGGAGGCGCGGTCGCGGGCGGTAGAATAGGTGGCGGCGGCGATCTCGGCGCCGGTCACCGGGCCCTCGTGCTGATCGTCGAACTCGATGGCGAGGATGCCGAAGCGGCGGTGACCAAGCTGCGCCAGGTGGCGCGCCGCCATCTGGGCGCCGGCATAGTCGTCGACGCCGATGGCGGAGATGGTTTCGTCCGGCTTGCCCAGCGCCAGCGCGACAAATGGCAGCTGCCGCTCGCGGGTCAGCTCGACCAGCTTTTCGCCGTTCTCGATGCAGAGCAGCACGAAGCCGTCGACCAGCGCGCTCTGGATGTTCCACGCCAGCCGCTCGGTGTTGCGGGCCGAAACCAGCGCCAGCCCGGCACCGCGTTCGTCGCAGGCCTCGGAAATGCCCTGCATCAGGACACGCGCAAACGGATCGTCGAAGAAATAGGACAGCGGCTCGGCGGTAGCGACGCCGATGGCGTTGGATTTGCCGGCGCGCAGGAGGCGGCCGCGCGGATCGGGACCGGCATAGCCGAGGTCCCGCGCCGTCTGCTGCACGCGCTCGCGCACTTCCGGGCGGACCAGGTCGGGCCGGCTGAACACATTGGAGGCGGTCCCCTGCGAGACCCCAGCAGCTTTTGCCACATCGCTCAAGCGCACCAGATCGCGTGCCATCCGAACCTTTCCCGTTTGTCGGCCCTGGGCATCGTACCGAACTTCCATTCATATAGCACGCTTTTGTATCGGTTCAATTTCCGCTTGACATCGCAGCCTCGATTCCCGGCAACCCCGGCACCGAAGCGCTCCCTTCCAGGGGCGCTGCCGGGTTAGGCCGGCCTATACGGGCCAGGCGCCGCTTTCGCGTTGCGCCTTTTCCCGATCGAGGGCTTCGCCGGATACGTCGTCGTGGACAAAATCCTCGACCTCGGAAACGCGCCGCACCTCGACCTCTTCGCCTTCACTCCACATCGGGATCTTCTTCACCCAGCCGATCGCCTCGTCGAGCGATTCGGCCCTGATGATCCAGAAGCCGCCGATCAGCTCCTTGGCCTCGGTGAACGGGCCGTCCTTGACCACCAGCTTGCCGCCCTGCATCGCCACTTTGGCGCCGGTCTTCGACGGTTGCAGGCCTTCACCGGCCAGCAGCACACCCGCCGCGATCATTTCCTGGTTGAGCTTGCCCATCGCGGCGAGCAGTTCCGGGCTCGGCGGCGGCGAGGGTTCCTTGCCTTTGACGATGATCATGTAGCGCATGTTCGGTCTCCCAGTTCGGTGGCCATTGGCCCAATCCTGCGACAAAAGAAAAGGCCCGGTCAAACCGGGCCCACATCAAGCGCAATCATGCGGATCAGGCGACGGCGGGAATCACCAGGCCGTCCTGCAGCGCCACCAGGCGCTGTTCCATGCGCTCGGCCACGACGCCCTCGTAGCGACCGTTGCGGAAGCCGGTGATGATCGAGATGATCTCGCGGCGCCGCGCCTCATAGTGCGCCAGCGGCTCGTCATAGAAGCGCTCCACCCTGATGGCGGGCCAGATTTCGTCGGACATCGGCGTCCTCCTCGCGTCGTAGCGAGGTGGAAGCTAAGCCCCTGAGATTAGATGGGGTTGAGCGCTTGGTTAGAATTTGGAGAGAATCGTCTGCGACCGGCTCGGCATCATGTAGCCGACGCCGCGCACCGTCTCGATCAGCGACGGGTTGCCCTCGGTGTCGATCTTGGCGCGCAGGTAGCGCACATAGACGTCGACAATCTTGGTGCCCGGATCGTAGCCATATTCCCACACGCTGTTCAGCAGTCGCTGCCGGCTCACCACCTTGTCCGGGTTGCTCATCAGGTAGCGCAGCAGGTCGAACTCGCGCACCGTCAGGCTGATCGCCTCGCCGTCTCGACTGACACGGCGCGATTGCGGATCGAGGGTCAGAGGCCCTATAGTCAATTGGCTCTCATGGTCGACCTCGCTGCGGCGGCGGCGGCGCAGCGCCACCAGCCGGGCCAGCAGTTCGTCGAAGGCGAAGGGCTTGGTGAGGTAATCGTCGGCGCCACCCTTCAGGCCCTCGATCTTGTCGGCGAGGCTGTCCTTGGCGGTGAGCATCAAAATCATCGCCGGCCGGCGCTCCTCGCGCAGCAGGCGGGTGATCTCGAGCCCGTCCACGTAGGGCAGCATGCGATCGAGGATGATCAGCTCGAAATCGTCCTGCCGGGCCCGCTCCAACCCGTCGCGGCCATCGTTCTCGACGCTCACCTGATAGCCTTCGGCGGCAAGCCCGCGTTCGAGGAACGAGGCGATGCGGCGATCGTCCTCGACGATCAGGACTTTCATCGCGCCCCTCCCTTCGCCAGCGGCAGTCCGATGGTCAGCACTGCGCCGCCCGTCGCGCCATTGTCGAGCCGGATGCTGCCGCCGTGACGTTCGACGACATCCTTGGCGATGGCGAGGCCGATCCCGAGGCCCTGGTTCATCAGCTCGCCCTCGCCGTGACCGCGATAGAAGCGCTCGAACACCCGCGGCCGGTCTTCATCGGCGACGCCCGGACCCTCGTCGGCAATCGCCACGGTGACGGACTCGGCAGTGCGGCTGGTGGAGAGGGTGATCTTGCTGCCGGGCGGCGCGTGCTTCACCGCATTGTCGAGCCCGATCATCAGAGCCTGCTTCAAGCGGCGGAAGTCCGCGTTGATATGCGCGCCGCCATCGCCGAGTTCGGCGACGATGGCCACCTCGCGCGGCTCGGCCAACACCTGAGCTTCCTCGGCCGCGGCAGCAACGATTTCGTCGAGCCGGATGTCGGCTGGGAGATGCTGCTGGCTTTCGGCATCGGTGCGGGCGAAGGCGATGAGGTCGTCGAGCAGGCTCGACATATCCACCGACTGGCCGCGGATCCGCTCCAGCGACTGCCGCAGCTCGTCCGCACCGGCCTGTCCGCGCAGCGCGACGTCGGCCTCGCCGCGCAACACCGTGAGGGGCGTACGCAACTCGTGACTGACATCGGCGAGGAACTGGGTGCGGCGGACATCGACGGCGCGCAGCCGCGCATTGGCGTCGCGCAGCTCGGTGGTGCGGGTTTCGATCTGGGCTTCCAGCCGCTCGCCGGATTTGCGCACGGCCCGATAGAGCAGCATGCCGAGCAGGCTCAGCACCGCCAGCGACACCAGCGCCAGGATGCCGGCGACCACGAGGATCATGCCCTGTGTCCGCTGCACCTGCGCCAGCTCCGCCGCGACCTCGTTGCGCTCCTCGGCCAGCGCCCGGTCGATCAGTGGCTGGAGCTCGTTGGCGAGCCTGAACGCCACGTCGCGGCCATAGAGCTCGGTGGCCTCCGTCATGTTGCCGTCGCGCGCCGCAGCCAGCGCCCGCGCCGCCGAGACGTCGATGGCGTGGTAGAGCTCGATCATCCGGCGCACGTCTTCGAGCTGGGCCAGCTCGGGCACCATTTCGGCGACCCCGCCCAGCGTCGTCAGCTCGTCGCGGGTGGCGCGGGTGAGGCGGGCAAAGGTGCGCTCCATATCGATGCGCGCGGCCTGCACCGCCGGCATCTCGGCGCGGCCGAGCAGCAGCACCGAGGCGACCTGCCTGGCATAGGCATTGGCGCGGCCATCGAGCTCGGCAATCACCTCGAAGCGCCGGTGCACCGCATCGATGCGCTGTACGAAATGATCGGCGAGCCATAGCCCGTAGGCCATGACGGCGCTCATGGCGACGATCGAGACGAGGCTAGCCAGCGCCAGACCTACAATGCGCCAGCGCACCGTCACCCGATCATGCCTCCGATATCGATGCGCTATGTCTAGTGCGCTGGAGGCGCTGTTGAAAGGGCGTGGCGGCCAATGCTGGGTATTGGTGGTGGGCGCCATTGGGGGTCGGTCTTTTTGAGGATAGCTCGGCGCGGGAAACGTACCCCCACCCCTGTCCCCTCCCCGCAAGGGGGAGGGAGACGCTCACAGTGACGCCGGTGTTCTGGTCTCCTCCCCCCCTTGCGGGGGAGGGACAGGGTGGGGGTACGTTTCCCGCACCGGCCTGTCAGCCGCATTGCAGGCCGGCGTTTAGTAACGCTGCGGGCCCGCCGGCTTGTTGCCCATGATCTCTTCGATCTTGGCTAGCACCTCGGGCGTGATCTTCGATTTCGAGTCCAGCGCCTTGAGGTTGTCCTTCAGCTGGCTGAGCTTGGAAGCGCCGAGGATCACCGTCGAAACGTTCGGGTTGGCGTTGCACCAAAGCAGCGCCAGGTGGTGGATCGGCAGGCCAAGCTCATCGGCGAGCTTGGCCAGCTGCTTCACCTTCTCCAGCTCCGCCCGACCCTTGTCGCTGTCGAGCCGCGCCTTCAGCCACTCATAGCCGGGCAGGTTCATGCGGCTGTCGGCGGGGATGCCGTCATTGTACTTGCCGGTCAGGATGCCCGAGGCGAGCGGCGACCAGATCGTGGTGCCCAGCCCGAACAGCGAGTAGAGCGGCAGGAATTCAGCCTCGACCTTCTCGCGGCGGAACAGGTTGTATTCCGGCTGTTCCATGGTCGGCGGCGTCAGGTGCTCCTGCCGGGCGACCGCATAGGCCTCGGTCAGCTGCTGGGCGGTCCACTCGGAGGTGCCCCAGTACAGCACCTTGCCCTGGGTGATGAGGTTGTGCATCGCCCGCACCGTCTCTTCGATCGGCGTGTCGATGTCCGGACGGTGGCAGAAATAGAGGTCGAGATAGTCGACCTGCAGTCGCTTCAGTGCGGCGTGCGCGGCGTCGGTGACGTGCTTGGCGCTGAGACCCTTCTGCGTCGGCTTCGCGCCGCCCCAGAACACTTTGGACGAGACCGCGTAGCTGTCGCGGCTCCAGTTCAGCGCCTTCAGCGCCTCGCCCATGACGATCTCGGCATTGCCCTGCTCGTAGCCTTCGGCGTTGTCGAAGAAGTTGATGCCGTTGTCGTAGGCGTAACCCATGATCGAAGCGGCGGCGTCCTCGCCGACCTGCTTGCCGAAGGTCACCCAGGCGCCAAACGAAAATTCACTGACCCGCAGGCCAGCCTTGCCGAGGCGGCGGTATTCCATGATGTCGATGTCCGTGGTTGGGAAGTCGGAAAGGGAGGCCGAAACTCTATCGGCAGCCGACGATGGATACAAC
>JBKJMF010000258.1:0-15371 GCA_046596525.1 Devosia sp.
GCCGACCGCGCCTACACGCCCGAGGGCCTGCTGGTATCGCGCGGTACGCCCGGCGCCGTACTGCACGATACCGCCGAGATCACTGCCCGCGCGGTGCGGCTCGCCGGACACGGAGAGCTGGTGGCCATCGACGGCACCATCATCAAGACCGAGGCGCGCTCGCTCTGCATCCACGGCGACACGCCGGGCGCGGTCGAGATCGCGCGGGCGGTGCAGGCGGCGCTGCAGTCCCTCGGGGCTTGAGATCGGCTGCCGGTTCTGAAATACCCGCGCGCATGACAGCCAAGATCATCGACGGAAAAGCATTTGCCGAGGGCCTCCGGGTTCGCATTGCGGGCCACGTGGCGCGGCTCAAGGCGGCGCACGGCATCACTCCCGGCCTTGCCGTTGTGATCGTCGGGGAGGACCCCGGCAGCCAGGTCTATGTGCGCAACAAGGCCAAGCAGACCGTCGAAGTCGGAATGCATTCGGAAAAGTACGAACTGCCGGCGGACGTGGCCGAGGCCGAGGTGCTGGCGCTGGTCGAACGGCTCAATGCCGACCAGGCGATCCACGGCATCCTCGTCCAGCTGCCGGTGCCCAAGCACATCGATCCGAACAAGATCATCCAGACGATTTCGCCCGCCAAGGACGTCGATTGCTTCACGCCCGAAAGCGTCGGCAAGACCCAGATCGGCCTGCCTGGCCCGGTGAGTTGCACGCCGCTCGGCTGCCTGATGCTGCTGCGTGACACGCTAGGGAAGCTCGAGGGGCTGAACGCCGTGATCGTCGGACGGTCCAATCTCGTCGGCAAGCCGATGGCGCAGCTGCTGCTGCGCGAGAACTGCACCGTGACCGTCGCCCACTCGAAGACCCGCGATCTGGCGAGCGTGGTGCGCGGCGCGGACATAGTCATCGCCGCCGTCGGTCGTCCGGAGATGATCAAGGGCAACTGGATCAAGCCGGGCGCCACCGTCATCGACGTCGGCATCAACCGCATCGCGGCGCCCGAAAAGGGCGAGGGCAAGACGCGGCTGATCGGCGACGTGGACTATGCGAGCGCCGCTGAAGTCGCCGGAGCCATCACCCCGGTTCCGGGCGGGGTGGGCCCGATGACCATCGCGTGCCTGTTGGCGAACACGGTGACCACGGCCAGCTTGATAAACGGCCTCGCGCCGCCGTCGGACCTGACGCCCTAGTTCCACCAGTCGAGCTGCGACGCCTTGGACCGCGGGGCCTCGGGCGCCGGGTTGAGGTCGGCCGTGTAGTTGTCGAGCAACTCCACCGCGATGTCCCGCATCGGCCTGCCGCGATACTTGGTCTGGAGCGTCTCGAGCGGCGTGCGGTCGGCGTTGTCCATTTGGGTCGGCGCTGCCTGTTCGTGCACGTAGAGCGCACGGCCCCGGTACTGCGCCGGATCGACCGGCGCGAAATCGATGTAGCGGCTGCGCTGGCTGACCTGGACGATCGGCATGGCGTCGCGGATGTGCCAGTAGAGATTGGCGTAGGTGCGATAGTCGGTCGTCGCGATCCAGAGCGCGCCGTTGGCTTTCGCGACCTTCACCGCATCCTTCGCCACCTCGGCGTAACCCGAATCCTGCCCGAACGGATCACCGCCGCGGAGCCAGACATTGCGGTCCCAGATGCCGTGGTAGAACAGGGCGCTGACCCAAAGCACGCCGGGCACGAAGACGAGCCCGAGGATGACCTTTGCACCGATCCAGCGCTTGGCCCAGTTGAGCGATAGCGCGAGGCAGACGACGCCGATCGGCCAAGCATAGTACGCCCAGCTCTGAAGGATCAATGTGTTCAGCGAGCGGATCAGGAACAGGATAATGGGGACCAGGAAGGTCGTCGCCATCGTCGCCTCGAACGGCCAGTTGCGGCCGAAGCTGCGCACCGCAAGCCGGATGCCCTGCACGAAGCTCAGCGGCACCAACAGCAGGCCGGCGCAGACCGTGTCGAACACCACGAATTTGATGAGCTCGTAACTGCTGAGGGCGCCGCCAGTGCCCAGGCGGTCGGTCTGGAAGGTGAAGGTCGGCCAACCGTGGCGCGCGTTCCAGACGAGGAACGGCAGGCAGATCAGCACTGCGATGACAAGCCCGAGCCACGGCCAGCGGGTCGCGACCCAGCGGCGGTGCCTTACCGAGAGCAGGAACACCAGGATCGCCGGGGCGACGAGGAACACCAGCAGCTTCGACAGCAGCGCCAGCCCACCGGCCGCGCCGGCCAGCAGCCACCAGCGGCCGTCCATGCTCTCGTCGAGCCGGCAGAGGCTCCAGAGCACGATGCTGACGAACAGTAGCATGGGGATGCTCGGCTCGAGCACGATGACGACCAGCGAATAGTAGAGCGTACATTCGAGCGCGATGACGACGAACAGAGCCGCGTTCCAACTGCGGGTACGCCGCCGCGCAATGTCGGCGAGGAAGAACTCGATGACGGGGAGGGCGAGGATCTGGCCGAAACGGGCGCCAAGTGTCGTATCGCCGAAGATCAGCTGACCGAGCTTCACGAACCAAGCGACCATCGGCGGATGGTCGAGGTAGCCGGGCACCCACTGCCGCGCCCAGGTCCAGTAGTAAGCCTCGTCGGTCCTTAGATCGAGCGTCGAGGCCAGCCAGAACCGCAGTACCGTGAACAGCGCGACGACGGCGATGGTGAGCAGCAGCAGCCAGCGCGATGGCGGCGCCATCGGCTCGGCGGTCAAATCACCCTCGAGAGGTGAAAGCTCCGCGCCACGGTGTGATCCCTGAGCCCGAAGGCGGGGACGACGCCCTTTTCCAGTCGCGCAATGATCGGCCGCGCGTCCTTCAGCGCGGACGCATCGACGACCACCGACAGCACCGGATTCGCCTCGGGGCCGCGCGACTTCTGCAACAGGTCGAACAGCATGGCGCGGATGTCGCCGCGCGCCGCGCAGGCGACGCATTCGCTGCCCGGCTCATGCTCGTGAAGGGCCGGATCGAGGCGCAGCACAAAGGCCCCGGGATCGCCATAGCGCCCGGCGCCTGCGGTGGTGACAACGGTCACCGGGATCGACGATGTCGCTTTGTCGAATGGCGTCGCCATCAGCTCACCTTGTCCGCCACCGGCGTGTAATTGAGGACGGGGCCGAGCCAGCGCTCGACCTCGCGTACCGCCATCCCCTTGCGGCGGGCGTAGTCTTCGACCTGGTCGCGTTCGACCTTGGCGACGCCGAAATAGTAGGCCTCCGGATGGCTGAAATAGAGCCCCGAGACCGATGAGCCCGGCCACATCGCGTAGCTTTCGGTCAGTTCGACCCCGATCCGCTGCTTGGCGTTGAGCAGCCGGAACAGCGTGGTCTTTTCGGTGTGGTCCGGTTGCGCCGGATAGCCCGGAGCAGGGCGGATGCCGCGGTATTTTTCCTGGATCAGCTCGTCCGGCGGGATCGTCTCGTCGGCGGCGTAGCCCCAGAACTCCTTGCGCACGCGCTCGTGCAGCGCCTCGGCGAAGGCCTCGGCGAAGCGGTCGGCGAGGGCCTTGATGAGGATCGACGAATAGTCGTCGTTCTTGCGCTCGAAGCGGTCGGCGATGAGGTTTTCCTCGAGCCCGGAAGTGACCACGAAGGCGCCCATATAGTCGGGGGTGCCGATGGGGGCGACGAAGTCGCTGAGCGCGAGGTTGGCCTTTTCCTTTTGCTTCGAGAGCTGCTGGCGCAGCGTGAAGAGCGTCGCCAGCTCCTCGCCGCGGTTGTCGTCCGTGAAGAGCTTGATGTCGTCGCCAACCGAGTTGGCCGGCCAGAAGCCGATCACCGCCTTGGGGCGGAACCAGTTCTTCTGCAGTACCTCGCGCAGCATCGCCTGTGCGTCGTCCCAGAGCTGGCGTGCCGCCGGGCCCTGCACTGCGTCTTCGAGGATCGCGGGGTAGCGCCCCTTCATCTCCCAGGCCTGGAAGAACGGCGTCCAGTCGATGTAGCGGCTGAGATCAGTGAGATCGTAGTTCTCGAACACGCGGGTGCCAAGGAAGCTCGGCTTGGGCGGCGTGTAGCTCGCCCAGTCAGTCTTGAAGGCATTGGCGCGCGCCTGCGGCAGCGGCAGGCGCTGCTTCTCGAGTTCGCTCTGCGCGTGCTTGGCGGCGACCTTCTCGTACTCGGCCTTGACGTCGGCGATATAGGCCGGCCGCTGTTCGGGGGAGAGGAGGGCCGAGACGACACCGACGGCGCGGCTCGCGTCATGGACGTGGACGGTCGGCCCGCCGTGATATTGCGGGTGGATCTTCACCGCCGTGTGGACGCGGCTGGTGGTCGCGCCGCCGATCAAGAGCGGCACGGAAAAGCCCTCGCGCTCCATTTCGGCGGCGACATGCACCATCTCGTCGAGCGACGGCGTGATGAGGCCGCTCAGCCCGATGACGTCGACCTTCTCGCGCTTTGCGGTCTCCAGGATCTTGGCCGTCGGCACCATCACGCCGAGGTCGATGATCTCGTAATTGTTGCAGGCGAGCACGACGCCGACGATGTTCTTGCCGATGTCGTGGACGTCGCCCTTGACCGTCGCCATCAGAATCTTGCCGGCCGATTTGACGCCCTGCGCCACTCCGGTCGCGTCCTTTTCCGCCTCCATGAAGGGGAGGAGATGGGCCACGGCCTGCTTCATCACGCGGGCGGACTTGACCACCTGCGGCAGAAACATCTTGCCCGAGCCGAAAAGGTCGCCGACGACGCTCATGCCACTCATTAACGGGCCTTCGATGACGTGCAGCGGCCGCGCCGAAGCGAGCCGCGCCTCCTCGGTGTCGGCGTCGATGAACTCGGTGATGCCGTTGACCAGCGCGTGCGCGATGCGGTCGCCGACGGGCTGGGTGCGCCACGTCATGTCGCGGGCCTTCTGCTCCTGACCCGCGCCGCCGCGATAGCGTTCGGCGAGCTCGAGCAGGCGCTCGGTGGCGTCCGTCCGACGATTGAGGACGACGTCCTCGCAGGCCTCGCGGAGTTCGGGGTTGAGCGTGTCGTAGACCGCCAGCTGGCCGGCATTGACGATGCCCATGTCCATTCCCGCCTGGATGGCGTGGTAGAGGAACACCGAGTGCATGGCCTCGCGCACCGGCTCGTTGCCGCGGAACGAGAACGAGAGGTTCGAGACGCCGCCCGAGATGTGGACGTGCGGCAGCGTCGCCTTGATCCGCCGCGTCGCGTTGATGAAGTCGACGCCGTAGTTGACGTGCTCCTCGATGCCGGTGGCGATCGCGAAGACGTTGGGGTCGAAGACGATATCCTCGGCGGGGAAGCCGACGACCTCGGTGAGAAGCTTGTAGGCGCGGGTGCAGATTTCGACCTTGCGCGCCTCGGTGTCGGCCTGGCCCTGCTCGTCGAACGCCATGACCACGACGGCGGCGCCGTAGGAACGGACCAGCCGCGCGGCCTCGAGGAATTTCTCCTCGCCCTCTTTCATCGAGATCGAGTTGACCAGCGGCTTGCCCTGGACGCATTTGAGCCCGGCTTCGATGACGGAGAACTTCGAGCTGTCGATCATCAGCGGGACGCGGGCGATGTCGGGTTCGGCGGCGAGCAGGTTGAGGAACTCGACCATCACCTTCTCGCTATCGATCAGGCCCTCATCCATGTTGATGTCGATGACCTGGGCGCCGTTCTGCACCTGGTCGCGCGCCACATCGAGCGCGGCAGTGTAGTCGCCGGCAGTAATGAGCTTGCGGAAGCGGGCCGAGCCGGTGACGTTGGTGCGCTCGCCGATGTTCACGAACGGTATGTCCTTGGTCAGCGTGAACGGCTCGAGGCCGCTCAGGCGCAGGAACGTCGGCACTTCCGGGATCTTGCGCGGCTTGTACTTGCCGACCGCCTCGGCGATCGCCCGGATATGGTCCGGAGTCGAGCCGCAGCAGCCTCCAACGATGTTGAGGAAGCCGTCGCGCGCAAAGCCCTCGAGCTGGCGCGCCATGAACTCCGGCGTCTCGTCGTAGCCACCGAACTCGTTGGGCAGCCCCGCATTCGGGTAGGCGCAGATCAGTGTGTCGGCGACGTCGCTCAACTCGTTGACGTGGGCGCGCATGGCATTGGCGCCGAGGGCGCAGTTGAGCCCGATGGTGAAGGGCTTGGCATGCCGCACCGAGTACCAGAACGCCGTCGGCGTCTGGCCCGAGAGCGTGCGTCCCGACAGGTCGGTAATCGTCCCCGAGATCATCACCGGGAGTTCGTTGCCGCGCTCCCTGAAGATGCGCTGCGCCGCGAAGATGCCGGCCTTGGTGTTCAGCGTGTCGGTGATCGTCTCGAACAGCAGCACGTCGGCGCCGCCGTCGATCAGCCCGTTGATCGCCTCGGAATAGCCGACGACGATCTGGTCAAAAGTGATCGTCCGGTGCCCGGGCGAGGTCACGTCGGTGGACATCGACGCGGTCTTGTTCAGCGGGCCCAGGGCCCCCGCAACAAAACGTCGCTTGCCGTCGATGTCGAACGCCTGCTGCGCCGCCTCGCGGGCCAGCTTCGCCCCCTCGTAGTTCAGCTCGTAAGCGAGCTCCTGCATGCCATAATCGGCCATCACCACGTCCGTGGACGAGAAGGTGTTGCTCTCCACCATGTCGGCGCCGGCCAGAAAGTATTGCAGGTGGATGGCCCGGATCGCGTCCGGCTGCGTCAGGTTGAGTAGGTCGTTATTGCCCCGCACGTCCTTGTGCCAATCCTTGAAGCGCTCGCCGCGATAGGCGGCTTCATCGAGCTTCAGCTGCTGAATCATGGTGCCCATGGCGCCATCGAGTATCAGGATGCGTTCGGAGGCCGCCTGGGTAAGCGCTGCCCGCACCTCCTCGCCGTCCGGCAAGGAATTTCTATCGATCTCAATGTGTTGAGCTTCAGTCATCGCTCGACTTTCCAACGTCTGTCACGCCAAAATGCGTTCACCGCCGAGAAGGTCGCACGGCGGGATATAAAGATATCTTTATATGATCACCGACCGTGCGGCAAGCAAGCCCGTTTCCGTCAGCCCCGGGAGAACGGAAACGTTCTCCCTTGGGAACCGGAACATTCGATCGGGACTTTCGCTTTCATGACAATGCCAATCCTCCTCGTTCCCGGCCTGAACTGCACCGCCGAAGTCTACGCCCACCAGGTGCCGGCACTGTGGCGCTTCGGGCCGGTAATGATTGCCAATCACACGTCGGGCAGTTCGATGACCGAGATTGCCGCCGCGATTCTGCGCGACGCGCCGCCGAAGTTTGCGGTCGTCGGCTTCTCGATGGGTGGCTACCTCGCCTTCGAGGTCCTACGGCAGGCCAGGGACCGCGTCCTGAAACTGGCGTTGCTCGATACCTCCGCCCGGCCCGACACACCGGAAGGCAAAGAGAAGCGGCGTGGTGCCATCGCCTTGACGGAGCAGAGGAAGTTCAACCTGGCAGTGCAGCAATCCTTCCCGAACGCGGTGCATCCCGACCACGTCGGCGACGCCGAGCTCAAGGCTTTGCACGTCCGCATGGCGACAGCCGTGGGCGGCGAAATCTACATCCGGCAGCAGAGCGCGATCATGAATCGTCCTGACTCACGGCCCGAGTTGGGTGCGATCAAGGTGCCGACCCTCGTAGTGGTGGGTGACGCTGACGCGATCACCGTTCCCGATGCAGCCAGGGAGATGGCGGCCGGCATCGAGGGCGCCAAGCTCGTCGTCGTTCCGACTGCCGGGCACATGGCGCTGGTCGAACAACACGCCATCGTGACCGCCGCAATGGTCGAGTGGATCGGCTAAATAGCTGGCATTTGAAGCAAATTAACCCGACCGCAACCACGTTGCGGTTCCCTGAGACCATCCGCGCGCAGCATTGGGTAAAGTGCGCGCCACACTGGTTTGGGTTGATTTGGTTTTGGCAGTTCTCTCTCGCGACCTTCGCGCGGCCGCCCGGCTGCTGATGCTTGCGGCGCTCATCGCGCCGGTCCTCGCTGCCTGTGGTGGCAGCGGGGGAGGGGTGCCGCACGTCAAGCGCGCCGCCTTCAGCTCGAAGGAATTCGGCGTCGCCGTCAGCCCGCGCGTCACCAATGCCAAGAACCCGCCCAAGGGCGGTGGCCGCGCCATGGTCGGCAAGCCCTATACGGTGCGCGGCGAAACCTACACGCCGCTGGCGAACCCGTGGGGATATGTCGCGACCGGCAGCGGCTCGTGGTACGGCAACGATTTCCACGGCCGGCGCACCGCGAACGGCGAGATTTTCTCGGCCAACGCCATTTCCTGCGCCAGCCCGGTGCTGCCGCTACCGAGCTACGTCCGCGTCACCAACCTCGACAACGGTCGCTCGATGGTCTGCCGCGTCAACGATCGCGGCCCGTACATGCATGGCCGGGTGATGGACCTCAGCTATCGCACCGCCGAAATTCTCGGCTACGCCCGGAGCGGCGTCGGCAATATCCAGGTCCAGTACATCGGCCCCGCGCCGCTGCAGGGCGACGACACCCGCATGCTGCTCGCCAGCGTCGACAAGCTGACGCGACTGGAGCAGCAGACCACGCGCCTCGCGATGAACGACACGCCGACCCAGGTCGGCGTCACAGATGGGCGGATCAATTTCGCCGACTACAACCAGCAAGCGAGCACCGAAGAGCGCCCGAACCTGCTCGGCGGCATCATCGACCTCTTCGGCTATGCCGATAGCGGCGCCGCCGACCAGGATATCAACAGCGCCCACGCCGCCGCCAATGCCATGGCGACGCGCTCGGGGAACCTCAAAGCGTGGGTCGAGACGGTCGACGAAGACAAGCGCGCCATTCGGCTCGAACTCGGCGTGTTCGCCGATGCCGCCAGGGCCGACGATGTGGCACAGCAGTTCGCCATGCTGGCCGCCGTCGACGAGGAACCGGTGCGCATTCCCGGCGCCGACGCCACACGCCTGACACTCACCCACCTTAGACCGGGCGTGGCGCGGAATGACGTGATGTTGCTCGCCAAGCAACTTGGACTCACCGACCTGGTACTCTATTAGTCGAAGGGCGGCCGGGCAGTGGCCGCTATCGGGGTTGAGCTTGCGGAACTTCAGCCTGAAATCGCTGGTCATGCTCCTCGCCGCCCTATGGGCGGTTTCCGCTTCGGCACAGGATTTCGACACCAAGGCGCCGTTCGCGGTGCTGATGGACTACGAGTCCGGCACGATCCTCTTCCACAAGGCCGCTGACGACCAGCTCGAGCCCGCCAGCATGTCCAAGCTGATGACACTGGCCGTGGTGTTCGATCAACTGCAGCGCAAGAAACTGCAGCCTGACGACGAGTTCTTCATCTCCGAGCACGCCTGGCGCGACGGCGGCGCGGCCTCGGGCGGCTCCACCATGTTCGCGGAGCTCAACTCCAAAATCAAAGTGATGGACCTGGTCCGCTCGGTCATCATCCAGTCGGGCAATGACGCGGCGATCGCGCTCGCCGAAGGCATCGCCGGCAGCGAGCTCAGCTTCGGGCAGATGATGAACCAACTGGGCAAGGAAATCGGCCTCAGCGGCTCGAACTTCGTCAACGCGACGGGGCTGCCGGATCCGGCGCAGTACTCGACGGCCCGCGATCTCGCGACCATCGCACGTTTCATCATCGCGCAGTTCCCCGAGTACTACCCGATCTTTTCCGAGCGCGATTTTACCTGGAACAAGATCCGCCAGAACAACCGCAACTCGCTGCTGGAGATCGGCATCGGCGTCGATGGGCTGAAGACCGGCCACACCGAAGCCGCCGGCTACGGTGAAGTGGTCTCGACTGCGGCCACCGGCCGCCGCCTGATCGCGGTGCTGCACGGCCTCACGTCGATGACCGAGCGCACCGAGGAAGCACGAAAACTCGTCACCTGGGGCACGCGCGGCTTCGAGCTGATTCCGGTGTACCCGGAGGGCGCCGCCATCTCGCACGCCGACGTCTATGGCGGCAGCGCCGGGCAGGTGTCGCTGGTGGGCAAGGGCAGCATCGACCTGTTCCTGCCCAAGGGCGCGCAGAACTGCCCGCAGGCCACCGTCACCTACAAATCGCCGATCCGTCCGCCTGTGAAGAAGGGCGATCAACTGGCCCAGCTCAATGTCATGTGCAACGGCGCCGTGGTACAGGTCACCCCGCTCTATGCAGGCGAAGACGTCGGTGACGGCGACATCGTCCGCAAGGCGACCGACGCGCTCAAGGAACTGGCGCTCGGCTGGCTCTAGTTTCGGGATTTCAAAGCAATGCTCGATGTGCCGGCTAAGGCCGCCGCCCGTTTCATCACCTTTGAGGGCGGCGAGGGGGTCGGCAAGTCGACGCAGGTCAAGCGGCTGCTGGTGCGGCTCAATCGCATGGATATCGAGGCCGTCCGCACCCGCGAGCCCGGTGGCACGCCGAAAGCCGAGGCGGTTCGCGCCTTCATCCTGCAGGGGCGCTCCGAGAGCTGGGGCGCCGGCGCCGAGGCCGTGCTGTTCGCCGCTGCCCGCTACGACCACGTCAGCTCGCTCATCGCCCCCAGCCTCAACAGCGGCAAATGGGTGATCTCAGACCGCTTCCACGATTCGACCCGTGCCTATCAGGGCCTCACCGGCGGCGTCGACGACAAGCTGATCCGCGGGCTCGAGACGCTGGCGCTCGACGGTCACCAGCCCGACATCACCTTCATCCTCGACATGGACCCGGCCGTCGCCTTCGCCCGCGTCAACAGCCGCGAGATCGAGAAGGCGCTGGCCGCCACCGGCGACCGCTTCGAGAAGGAAGACCTGGAGTGGCATCGCCGCTTGCGGCAGGCGTTCCTCGCCATCGCCAAGGCCAACCTCGAGCGCTGCATCGTGCTGCCCGCCGGACAATCCGAGGATGCGCTGGAGCAGGAGATCTGGGATACGCTGATCCGGCGCTTCCCCGAGCTCGAGGCAAAGGCCGGCTGAATTGGACTATCCCGAACGCGAACCCGACCAGTTGGCGGGCGTGCCGCCCCCCGAGTTCCGCACCGGCGTCTCCGGCCACACCGCTGCACAGGCAACTCTGCTCGAACGGCTCGACGCCGGCCGGCTGCCCGGCGGCATCCTGATCCACGGTCCGCGCGGCATCGGCAAGGCGACGCTGGCCTTCGACATGGCCCGCCGCATCTTCGAGCGCACTGGTGACGAATCTGCCGTCCACATTGCCGCCCAGGTGGCCGCCGGGGCGTATCCGAACCTCTTCGTCATGCGCAAATCCGTCCGCGACACCGGCAAGGGCTACTACACCGCCATCCGCGTCGAGGAAGTCCGCCGCTTCATCGAGGAAATGCGGATGACGCGGGGCAGGGCTGGCCACCGCATCGCCATCGTCGACCCGATCGACGACTGCAACACCTCGTCGGCCAACGCGCTGCTCAAGATCCTCGAGGAGCCGCCGGCCGACACTACGTTCCTCCTCGTCTCGCACCGCCCCGGCTCACTGTTGCCCACCATCAAATCGCGCTGCTTCCAGGTGGCGCTGCGCCCGATTGCAGACAGCGACGTCCGCTCAGTGCTCGAACAGAGCGACGAACAGCCGCTCGCCATCGATCGCGCCGTATCGCTGGCCGGTGGCCGGCCCCGCCGCGGCTTCGAGGCCATGCTGATGGGGGAGGGGGGTACCCTCCACCTGCTCCAGGCCTGGCTGGCCGATCCGGCGGGCGCCCCGTCCTCGGCCCGCATCGCACTCGCCGATGCGCTTGGCGCGGAACGTGACTCCGCCGAACTGCGCTTTGCCCGCGATATCCTCAACGATTGGCTGGCCGAAGCCGCCAAGTCCGCTGCCGCCTCTGGCGACCGGGTGCGTCTTGCCTCTGCCAACGAGCTATGGGACAAGGCCCAGATTTCACTCGCCGATGCCGATGAATACAACCTCGACATGCGGCAGACCCTGGTCGCCATTTTCGACGCGATCCGGAAACACCAGCAGTTGAGCGTCACCTCGTCCGCCCCATGACCGATTCCTTTTACGTCACCACCGCCATCGCGTATCCCAACGGCGAGCCGCATATCGGCCACGCCTACGAGATGATCACCACCGACGCGATCGCTCGCTGGGCCCGGTTGGAAGGCAAGGACACCTACTTCCTGACCGGCACCGACGAGCACGGCATCAAGATGGTGCAGACGGCGGCGACGCGCGGCATTCCCGTGCGCGAGCTGGCCGACGAGAACTCGGCCCGCTTCAAGGCGCTGGCGGCGGCGCTGAACCTCTCCAACGACGATTTCATCCGCACCACCGAGCCGCGCCACTACGAGGCGAGCCAGCAGATTTGGCGTCAGATGGAAGCCAGCAACAATGGCGACATCTACCAGTCGACCTACAAGGGCTGGTACTCGGTGCGCGACGAAGCCTATTTCGACGAAGCCGAACTCACCGACGCTCCCGACGGCAAGAAGCTGGCCCCGACCGGCGCCGAGGTGAACTGGGTCGAGGAGCCGAGCTACTTCTTCCGGCTCTCGGCCTATCAGGACCGGCTGCTGAAGCTCTACGAGGACCATCCGGAGTTCATCGCGCCGGATGAGCGCCGCAACGAGATCGTCTCGTTCGTCAAGTCCGGCCTGCGTGACCTCTCGATCTCGCGCACCACGTTCGACTGGGGCATCCCGGTGCCGAACGCGCCGGGCCACGTGATGTACGTGTGGATCGACGCACTGACCAACTACATCACCGGCGTCGGCTACCCGGACGTGAACTCCGAGCAGTTCAAGAAATTCTGGCCGGCGAACCTGCATGTCATCGGCAAGGACATCATCCGCTTCCACACCGTCTACTGGCCGGCCTTCCTGATGAGCGCCGGCCTGCCGGTGCAGAAGCGCGTCTTCGCCCACGGCTTCCTGACCTCCGAGGGCAAGAAGATGTCGAAGTCGCTCGGCAACGTCGTCGATCCGTTCGGCGTCGTCGAGGAGTTCGGCACCGACCCGGTCCGCTACTATTGCCTGCGCGAAGTCAGCTTCGGCCAGGACGGCGACTGGGGCCGCGAGAAGTTCGTCAACCGCAACAATGCCGACCTCGCAAACAATTTCGGCAACCTCGCGCAGCGCTCGCTGTCGATGATTCAGAAGAATTTTGGCGGCGTCATGCCGGAGGCCTCTCCGAACGAGGCCGATCGCGCCATCGTCCAGACTGCCATCGAGACGGTCGAGCGGATGAATGCCGCCATGCAGACCCAGCAGATCCACGAGGCGACCGCCGAGCTGGTCAACCTGCTCAACGCCGCCAACCTCTATTTCGCAGGTCAGGCGCCATGGGGCCTGAAAGCCGACCTGCCGCGCATGGGTGCTATCCTCGCGACCACCGCCGACGTGGTGCGCCGCGCCGCTATCGTGGCGCAGCCGTTCGTGCCGGCCTCGGCTGCGAAGTTCCTCGATGCCCTTGCGGTCCCGGCCGATCAGCGCCAGCTCAGCCATGCGCTCGTCGCGGGCGGCATTCCCGCCGGCACCGTCTTGCCGCCACCCGAGCCGGTGTTCAAGAAGTTCGAGCACGCCAAACCAGCCGCCTGAGCGCCATGCTGATCGACTCGCACTGCCATATCGACTTTCCGGAGCTCGCCGCCGACCGCGCCGGCGTGCTGGCCCGCGCCAAGGCAGCCGGGATCGACGGGATGATCACCATCTCGACCCGCGTGAAGCGCTTCGACGAGATCAAGGCGATCGCGGAGCAGAACCCCGAGGTCTGGTGCTCGGTCGGCACCCATCCGCATCACGCCGACGAAGAACTCGACATCTTCACCGAGGACCTGGTCCGCCTGAGCGAGCACCCCAAGTGCGTCGCCATCGGCGAAGCCGGGCTCGACTACTTCTACGACAACGCGCCGAAGGAAGCGCAGGAGACGGGGCTGCGCCGCCACATCGCCGCGTCGCGCATCACCGGCCTGCCTTTGGTCATCCATTCCCGTTCAGCTGACGTTCATATGGGTGGCATTCTGGCGGAAGAAATGGGGCAGGGGGCCTTCCCTTTCGTGCTCCACTGCTTCACCGGCGGCGCCGATCTTGCCCGCAAAGCGCTCGAACTCGGCGGCTACATCTCGTTCTCCGGCATCATCACCTTCAAGAATGCCGAGGAGATCCGCGAGGTCGCGAAGTTCGTTCCGGCGGACCGTTATCTCGTTGAAACAGATGCACCTTATCTGGCGCCGGTGCCGCATCGCGGCGGCACCAACGAGCCGAGTTTCGTCGCCCATACTGCCGCCAAGGTCGCCGAGGTCCGGGGCATCAGCCTCGCGCAGCTCGGCACCGAGACGACCAACAACTTTTTCCGTTTATTCTCAAAGGCCAAGGCGTAATGCCTGAAGCACAACGCATAGTTGCAACGATCATGGGCTGCGGCTCATCCGGCGGCGTGCCGCGCATCGGCGGACACTGGGGCGTCTGCGATCCGGACAATCCGAAGAACCGCCGCAGCCGCTGCTCGCTCCTGATCGAAGGCTACTCGGCCGGCTCGGACGAGCCGACCCGCATCATCGTCGATACCGGCTGCGACCTGCGCGAGCAGCTGTTGCGAGCCGAGGTCGATCGTGTCGAGGCAGTGCTCTATACGCACGAGCACGCTGACCACACCCATGGCATTGATGATCTTAGGGTTTTGGCGCTCAACAACCGCAAGCGCGTCGACGTCTACTTCAGCGCCGAGGCCGCCAACCGGATCGTTCCGAGCTTCGCCTACTGCTTCACCGCGCCGCCGGGCTCAGGCTATCCGCCGATCCTCAACCAGCACCTGATCGAAGCCGGCACGCCGCTGACCGTGGACGGGCCGGGCGGTTCGATCACCGTTCTGCCGTTCCGGCAGGATCACGGCGACATCTTCTCCCTGGGCTTCCGCATCCACAACTTTGCCTATTCCTGCGATCTCAGCGGCATTCCCAATGGCTCGCGCGAGGCCCTCAGCGGGCTCGATGCCTGGGTGCTCGACGCACTGCGGCCGACGCCGCATCCGAGCCACCTGAGCCTCTCCGAAGCGCTTGAGTTGGTTGAGGATTTGCGCCCGCGCCACGCGGTGCTGACCAACCTTCATATCGATCTCGACTACGCCCAGACCGACGCCATGACGCCGGATCACGTCCGGCCAGCCTATGACGGCCTGCAGATCGACATTACCGCCGGCGAGATCATCAGTCCTCGCTAGCCGCAGCGGCGCTATCATTGCCGCCCAAAAGAGACGGAGCCACGCCGCCATGATTGAAGTCATCGACACCGGCATCGCGCCGTCCAGCGGACCGATCAACGACTGCGTACGTGCCGGCAATCACGTCTGGCTCGTGGTGCTGGCCGAGGATCCGCAGACCGGAATCATCACCGATGGCGACATCGAGCTGCAGGCACGCCAGGCGCTGTCGAACCTCAAGCAGGCTGTCAACGCCGCTGGCGGCGAGCTGACCAACATCGTCCAGGTGCAGATATTCCTCATCGACAGCGCCGACGCGCCGGGCATGAACCGTGTGTACGCCGAGTTCTTCAACACCAAGCCATACCCGATCCGTGCCAC
>JBKJMF010000299.1:0-11621 GCA_046596525.1 Devosia sp.
ATGAAAAAGGACGGCACGCTCGACGCGCTGATCATCAAGTGGTTCCCGGACAAGAAGGGCCCGATCTTCGCCGGCGGCTGAGTTCAGTCGGGGCGGGCTGAGGTCCGCCCCGGTTCCTTCGAGCCCGGGGCATGCTCGACATTCTGCCGCAATGGATGAAGGACGGGATCGGCGACGATCTGCTGTTCTGGCTGGGCTATTTCACCAATGGCAAGCACCTGAGCTGGTACGCCAGTGTGCAATACACGCTGGCCGCGGCAGTGTTCGGCGCGCTGGTCGCGCTGGTCATGGGCTTGCTCGGCGCAGCCGCCAGGAACTCCCGCTACGCCCCGCTACGGGCCATCGGTGCGCTCTACATCAACATCGTCCGCGGCGTGCCGGATGTACTGTTCTTCCTGTTCTTCCCGCTGGCCTTCGAGCAACTGGTCGAATGGATCCGGGCCCAGGCGGTCTGCACCCCTGAGACACTTGCCGCCAATGTCGGTGTCTGGCCGCCATGCGATGCGGCGAACTGGTTCCTCGGCACGCCCGAGTACCTGATCCTTGCCTGCATCTCACTCGGTGTCGTCTACGGCGCCTTTGCCGCCAACGTCATTTCCAGGGCGATGAAGTCAGTGCCAAAGGGACAGCTCGAAGCGGCGCGGGCCTATGGCTTCACCGCTGCGCAGGTGCTGTGGCGGTTCCACATCCGGCAGATGTGGGTCTACGCCCTGCCCGGCCTGTCCAATGTCTGGATGCTGATCATCAAGTCGACGTCGCTGCTGTCGCTGCTGCAGATCGCCGACATCGTGCTGTGGGCCGATCGCCTCGGCTCGCCGAACTTCACGCGGTCGGCGGGGCTCGTGCACCCGGACTGGCGCTGGGCCTACTACATGGTGCTGCTTGGCTTCTACATCATCTTCACCTTCGTCTCCGAGAAGGCGTTCGCAGCGCTGACGCGTTGGGCCAGCCGCGGCATGGCGACGGCGGGCGGAGAGGCGGCATGAGCGATTTTCTCGCGCCGATCTTCCACGACATCGGCATCATGGCGCGGCCGGCGCTATTCAATATCTACTTCGCCGTCGCCTCGATCCCGCTCGGCTTCGTGCTCGCGATCTTCTTCGCCTTCGGCAAGGCGTCGCCCAACCGGCTGATCTCGGGCTTCTGCCGCGGGTACATCTACGCCTTCCGCGGCTCGCCGTTTTTCATACAGCTGTTCATGTTCTACTCGCTGGCGCTGGCCTTCAACCTCAGCGTCTGGAAGCCGTTGGGAATCGACTGGATCGTTCTCAATCCGCTGGTGCTGGGCCCACTGATCCTGACGCTCAACACCACGGCCTACTCCGCCGAGATTTTCCACGGTGCGCTGATGACCGTGCCCAAGGGCGAGGTCGAGGCGGCACGCGCCTACGGCATGAGCGGGATGCAGCAGTTCCGCTCGGTGATTTGGCCGCATCTGATCCGGATCGCCTGGCCGGCCTACACCAACGAGGTGGTGTTCCTGTTCCACTGCACGGCGCTGATCTACTTCACGTTGCCGGTGATCGGCGACCAGAAGGACGTGATGAACATGGCCGGCGAGCTGTTCGAGCGCGACTACAACGCCGTGCTGCATTTCTCGGTGGCGGCGCTGTATTTCCTCGCCATCACGCTCGCGATCTTCCTCGTCTTCGGCATAGTGTACCGCCGTCTGACTCGCCACATGCCCGGCGCCATCCCGCTGCGCTGGAGCTTCAGCCGCCTGACGAGGTAACCTGTTGAGCTTCGAGAGAAAAACCGTACCGCTGCGTGGCGATACTCCCGGCGCGACCACCGATTTCACTTATTACGTGATCGGCCCCAAGGATGCGCCCGAGAAGGTGCACCTGCAGGCGGCGCTGCACGCCGACGAGCATCCCGGCACCATGGTGCTGCACCATCTGCTGCCGATGCTGCGCCAGGCGGACGACCAGGGGCTGCTGCGCGCCCGCTTCACCGTCATGCCGCTGGTCAACCCGCTGGGCATGGCGACCTTCTCGCTGCGCCGGCATATCGGCCGCTACGACGCCAATACCGGCATCAACTTCAACCGCCGCTGGCCGGACCTGTTCACCGCCGTACGCTCGCAGCTCAACGGCCGGCTGTCGGATGACGAGCGTTTCAACGTCAACCTGATCCGCAAGGCCGTGTCGAACTGGATCGACGCCCAGCAGCCACGCACCGCCAACGAGCAGTTGCGCCTGCTGGTCCTGAAGGAGGCGCACGACGCCGAGTTCGTCTTCGACCTCCACTGCGACGACGACTCGCTGCTCCACATCTTCACCTCACCCGAGCTGATGCCGGAACTGCAGGACCTCGCCGACTGGATGGGCGCCGCCGCGACGCTGACGGCGGCCGATAGCGGCGGCGGCTCGTTCGACGAAGTGCTGCCGCAGCTCTATCGCAAGGTAGCGCTCGCCAATCCCGGCAAGCCCGTGCCGATGGCAAGCGCCACGGCGACACTGGAATATCGCGGCCAAGCCGACGTGTTCGACCACTTCGGCGCTGACGATGCCCGGCGGCTCTGGGGCTTTCTCTGCGAGCGCAACTTGATCGATGCCAATCCCGGGCCGCGCCCGCCAACGCTGGCCGAGGGCACGCCGTTCGACGCCACCGATATCGTGCGGGTGGATCGGCCGGGGCTGGTTGCCTATCGGGTGGAGCTGGGCGAACGGGTGACCAAGGGACAGCCGGTGGCGGATCTGATTGCGCTGGACGGGCCCGAGGCCTTCATGGCGCGCACCCCGATCCTCGCCGGCACCGACGGGCTGGTGTTGTCGCGGGTTTCGGCGAAGTACGCGCCGCACGGCGCCGGTATCATGAAGATCGTCGGCACCACACCACTCAGCGGACGCAAGGGCGCGTACCTGCTAGAAGACTAGGCACTCGAGGAACCGATGATCGACCTGAGACGCGTAGGCAGCGCGCTGACCCTTTATACATCCCACCAGCAGCCGCCGCGGGCGATGTGGATCGCTGGCTCTGTGGTGGTGGCCGCGGCGCTCTACTTCTTCCTCGACCAGCAGATAACCGATCCGACTTTCCGCGTGGTCTCCATCGCGATATGCATATCCGCGCCGATCGTCGCGGCGGCGGTGCTGTACATGAGGCCGCACGCCACCAATATCGTCACCTCGTTCGATACCGCGGGACGCCGCATCCAGTCAGTGCAAAAGCTGGACCGGGGCAAGGACGTCGAAGTCTACGTCGGCTTCGACGAGGTCGTGGCGCTGAAGGTGATCGAGGACCATCCTGAGCGGCCGCGGAACGACGTGCTGTCGCTGCAGTTGACCGATGGGCGGAAGATCACGCTGGCACTACAGTCACGGCAATACACCGAGCAGAGTGCGGGCCAGGACCTCCGCAAGGTCGCTGCGTTCATTCGCAGCGAGACCGGATTGCCCGGCGACTAGCCCGCCCAGGGCTGGCGAGAACTGCGGACGGTTTCACCACTCTTCGCGGCCTGATGCATCAGCAGCGACAGGTACTGGTCGTGTGCACCCTGGGCATAGGAATACGGCCCCTCACCCTCGCCGCGTGCCAGCGCGCCCATCCGCTCCATCGCCACGGCTATGGCGATCTCATCGTCCATCAGGCGCGCGTTGGGATAGGGCATGGTCCAGACGGTTTCGTCGCCGCACAGCATCGCTTCGAGTGCGTAGCCGAACAGGTTACCGTAGCGGCCGGACTCGTTGCGGGTGAATGTGCGGGTCAGTGGCTGGCCGTAGACCGGCATGACGCGCGCTTCAAGATCGGCGATCTCACCGCGATCGCCACGGATGACGACGCGGTGCGAATGGACCGGCGAGCGATACTGCGCGTCGGTGAAATCGAACAGCCCGAGGCGGTCGCCGAAATCGAACTCGCCGAGCGTCTGGGTGACGGTGACGAATTGCTCCGAGGCCGGCCAGCTGAAGCGGTTCGGACCCTCAAGGGCGCGGCTCTGGAACGCCTTGCCGCGGATGGTGGCGTCCTCGAAGCCAATGCCGAGGAACTGCCGCATCAGGCTGACGCCGTGATAGCCGTGCGCCGCCGATACGCGGGCGAAGCTGATATTGCCCAGCGCGCCATTGGCGATGAGCTGCAGCCGCGCCGCATGCAGCGGCTGGAACAGATACTGCTCGGCGATATACAGCCGCAGCCCCTGCTCCACCAGCCGCCAGATCGAGACCATGGTCTCGACATCCAACGCCGCCGGCGTCTCGCACAGCACCGCAAGCCCGAGCGTGTGGAGCTCGGTGAGGATGGGCAGATGCGCCTCGGGCTTGACCGAAAGCACGACGAAATCCGGCTCAGCTGCCGCTAGTTCGGCATAGCTGGCGAACGCCGGAGCGCCCCATTTTGCACCGAACGCCTCGGCCCTGGCGTGGTCACGCTGGACCACACCGACAAGCTGGAACCGCTCGGGCAGTTCGCGGGCGATCCGCGTGAAGAACTCGGCGCGCCAGCCGCCGCCGATCATGCCGAAGCGGATGGGCGCCATCAGGCGTTGAGCCCGAACTCGCGATGGCTGAGCGCCGTCATCACACCGCGCAGTTCAGCGAGGCCCTTGAGCCGGCCGATGGTCGGATAGCCCGGCTGCGCCCGGCGGCCGAGATCGTCGAGGATGTCCTGGCCGTGGTCGGGACGCATCGGGATCTGTGCGTCCTCGCGGCCCTCACGCTTGCGGCGCGCTTCCTCGCGCAGGATCGCGGCGATCAGCGGCACCATGTCGGTGCTGCCTGCAAGATGCTCGTCCTCGAAGAACGAACCCGCGATGGCATCGCTCTCGCGGCGAACGTTCCTGAGGTGCAGGAAATGCACCTTTGGCCCGAACTCGTTCATCATCGCCGGCAGATCGTTGTCCGGACGGGCGCCGAGCGAACCTGAGCAGAACGTCATGCCGTTGGCTGGGCTATCGACGGCATCGAGAATGTGCCGGTAGTCCGCTGCCGTGGACATGATGCGCGGCAGGCCGAGCAGCGGGAACGGCGGATCGTCCGGGTGGCAACAGAGCCGCACCCCGACCTCTTCGGCCACCGGCACCACCTCGGAGAGGAAATCGACGAAGTGCTGGCGCAGCTGATCGGCGGAGATGTGGCCGTATTCGCTGAGATGCGCCCGCACATCATCGAGGGTCATGCTCTCGGTCGAACCGGGGAGGCCCATGGTCACGTTGCGGGCGAGCTGCTTCTGCGCCGCGTCATCGAGATTGGCGATGCGGCGGGCGGCCTCGGCGACCACTTCGGGCGAGAAGTCCTCGGCCGCGCCACGGCGCTTCAGGATGTGGATATCGAACGCCGCGAAATCGTTGATGTCGAAGCGCATGCAGGTGCCGCCGTGGGCGACCTGGTAGCGCAGGTCCGTGCGGGTCCAGTCGAGCACCGGCATGAAATTGTAGCAGACGGTGCGGAGCCCCGCCGCGGCGACGTGGCGGAGGCTCTGCTTGTAGTTGGCGACCTGGTCGCGCCAATCGCCCTTCTGCTTCTTGATGTCCTCGCTGACCGGTAGGCTTTCGATGACGTCCCATGCGATGCCGGAGGGCGAGCCGTCTTTCTTGACGCGGATCTGCTGCTGGCGCTTGCCGATCTCCTCGGCGCTCCAGACGACACCGTTCGGCACGTGGTGGAGGGCGGTAACGACGCCTTCCGCGCCGGCCTGCACGATGTCATCGATGCTTGCGAGGTCGGCCGGACCGAACCAGCGCCACGTCTGCCGCATTTGGTGTCTCCAAGCGCTTCCAACCGCGCCATCCGGTGCTAGTATGGCAGCTTGAGGGAAGTCAACATGACCATTGATTTGGAGCTGGCCATCCAGCCGGTATCGGCTGGGCCACGCCAGGCGACGATGGGGCTACGGGTGTACGACGCGGTGCGCGGCGCCATCGTGCAACTGCAACTGCGACCGGGCCATTTGCTGTCGGAAGCCGAGCTGGCGCGCCAGCTGGGCGTGTCCCGGCAACCGGTGCGCGAGGCCTTCATCAAGCTCGCCGAGGCGGGCCTCGTCGACGTACGACCGCAGCGCGGCACCTTCGTGAAGCTGATATCGATTCGCGAGGTGAAGAACTCGCGCTTCATCCGCGAGGCCATCGAACTGGCCGTGGTGCGGAAGGCGGCGGCGGGAATCGGCGCGGCGGGCATCAGCGATCTCCGCGAGATTCTGCGGGCGCAGCAGGAGGCGCTGGCCGGCGGCCTTGGCGAGTTCATGCGGCTCGACGACATTTTCCACAGCGCCATCGCCGGGCATGCCGATTGCGAGCACGCCTGGCGGCATATCGAAGCGCTGAAGGCGCAACTCGACCGGGTGCGTTTCCTCGGCTTCCCCGATGCAACGCCGCGGCCGCAGGTCGTGGCGCAGCACACCAAGATCGTCGACGCGCTCGAACAGGGCGACGGCGATGCGGCATCAGCGATGATGTGCAAGCACCTCAACGAGATTATGCCCTCGCTGCCGCACATGGCAGAGACTCACCCGGACTTGTTCGCCGACTGACCGGGTCAGTCCATCGCAGCTTCGAGCAGCGCGCGGTAATCCGCTGCCGTGGCGAGACGCGGGTTGGTGGCGTGGCTGTGGTCGGCCAGCGCGCGTTCAATCACCCAGTCGAAGTGGTCCTCGCGCACGCCCAGCCCACGCAGCCCCGGTGGAATGCCGAGACGACGGTTCAGCGTATCGAGTTCGCGCGCCAGGTCGCTGGCGGGCGGGAAGCCCATGGCGGCCTTCAACCGGCCGAGCTTCTCACCGATCTCCGGGCCGTTGAAACGCAGCACCGGCGGCATCAGGATGGCGTTGAGCGTGCCGTGATGCAGCGAAACATCCTTCAGCCCGCCGAGCGCATGGCTGAGCGCATGCACGGCGCCGAGCCCCTTCTGGAACGCCAGCCCGCCCATCAGCGCGCCCATCATCATTTCGGAGCGCGCGGTGGCGTTGCGGCCATCGCGGCAGGCATTCTCGATCTGGCGCCAGATCCGCCCTGCCCCATCGAGCGCGATGGCTTCTGCCGGCGGGTTCACGCGCGGTGAGCACAGCGTCTCGATGCAGTGGCTCAGTGCGTCGAGCCCGGTGGCGGCGGTGAGACCCGCGGGAAGCCCGTAGGTCAGCTCCGGATCGCAGATGGCGCGCTTCGGGATCAGGTAGGGCGAAATGAAGCCGAGCTTGCGGCCGTCCTCCAAGGTCAGCAAAGCGGCACGCCCGACCTCGGCGCCGGTACCGGCCGTAGTGGGGATGGCGATCAGCGGGGCGACGTTGGAGCCGATGCGATCGATGCCACCATAGATCATCGCGTACTGCTCGAGCGGGCCCGGATGCGTCGCCAGCAGCGCCACGCCCTTGGCCAGATCGATCGGCGAACCGCCGCCAATGGCAATGATGCCGTCACAGCCTTCGGCGCGATACTGTTCCAGCGCCGCGATCACCGCGCCTTCGGTGGGGTTGGGTGGCGTATCGAGAAACACCGGCGTCTCGGCCGGTAGATGCGCCAGCGCCTCGGCAACGAGGCCTGCCGCGAGGATGCCGCGGTCTGCGACGAGCAACGGCCGCTTGAGCCGGAACTCCTCGACCGTGCCGGCAAGCGTCGACAGCGCCCCCGCGCCGAATTCGATGCCCGTAAGATAGTTGATCCGCGCCATGTGCCCCTACCCGTTTGCCAGTTCTATCAGTACGTCTGCATGACAAGGCGTACCAGCCTTGCACCAGCAGGCGAGATTGTGTCCCGCGAGTTCGGCGCGGATAACTTCGCGCAACGGCGGCGACCCAGGCGAGAGCGCCGGATCGATCTTGCCGCGCAACCATTGTCCGCAGAGTTCGACCGCCTTCGCCTGCGCCGCGGCCGGATCGAAGCCATAGCGCTTCGCCGTGTCGTCGATCGTGAACGGGTTGCCCCATTTGCCGGGTCGCGTGACCAGCTTGGCCGGCAGCCCGTTGAGCGCCACGGACGCCGCCTGCAGGTCGAACCCGGCCTTGCGCGACAGCTGCATGCGCTGCGGCGGGGCCATCAGCGGAGCTCCTTGTCGTAGACGAACTTCGGCATTTCGAGCTTCCAGACGATGGCCGCGACGCGCAGGGCGAAACCGATCCCGATGGTACCGAGCACCAGCAGATCGTGCGGCACATCGAAGTACCGGCCCAGACAGTAGAGCGTGCCCGAGACGATGGCGACGGTGGCATAGAGCTCGGACGAGAATACCAGCGGCACTTCGGTGCAGAGGATATCGCGCATGATGCCGCCAACGATGCCGGTGACCATCCCCGCGACCACTACGATGATCGGCTGCTGCCCCATCTCCAGCGCCACGTTGCACCCGATGATGGTGAAGGCGGCGAGGCCGAGCGCATCGAGCAGCAGGAAGGGCCAGCGCAGCGCCGCCATGTAGCGGGCAAGCGCGATGGTGATGAACGCCGCGGCGCAGCAGATGATCAGGAGGTACGGGTTCTCGACCCAGATCAGCGGGTAGTGCCCGAGGATCAGGTCCCGGGCGGTGCCGCCGCCCAGCGCCGTCACGCAGGCCAGCACGCATACCCCGAACCAATCCATCTTGCGTCGGCCGGCGGCGAGCGCCGCGGTCATCGCCTCGGCGGTGATGGCGACATAGAAGATGATCTGCAGCAGCATGGTTGTCCCCCGGGGTTTCCCCTCGGAGGACACTAGAGCAGACGAATCGCCCGCTGGGCTAGTTGGCCTTCGGGGTGATATCGGCCGTCGACTGGATGGTGACGACCTTCACGTCGAACTCGGCGCACTTGTCATCCTTGCAGATGCCATTGAGCCAGACCTGGCCGTTGCCGAACATGACGCCCTTGTAGTTGGCGAAAAGGTCCTGCCATTTCTGCGTGGTGATGGCGGTCTTGATCTCATCGGTGAGGATCGCGTCGTAGTGTTCCTCGAAATGCTTGGCGTCCTTGATGGTCATTTCCTTGCCGCCGGCCATGAGGGTGATCGGGTAGAAGACCCAGGCGGCGAAGCCGGCCTTGTCGCCATCGGCGACCGCCTTCTGGATGGCGTCGAACACCGTGCGATAGGCGGTGTGATCGCCCAGCGCACTGTCGATGGCGGCGTCGGTGTCGGCATCGGTCTGGGCCGTGGCCGGGAATGCACTGAGGGCAAAAGCGAGGCCAAGCGCAGCAAGCAACTTCAACATCATGCAACTCCTGTTGGAAACGGGTGGCCCGCCAAGCCATTGATAGCGCACACTATGTGCAGTCGAATAGTCCGAGGATAGATAAAATGCGGAAGCCCCAGAGCATGAAGGCGCTGGAAGAACTGGGCCGCGTGCGGCTCAGCGACAACTTCTTCATGCGCGACTTCCTCTATTCGGAGATCGCCAGCTTCCATGGCATTCCGAACATTCCCGATGACCCGGATCTCGCCATCGCGGCGGGCCAGCGGCTCTGCGAGGAGTGCCTCGAACCGCTGACGGCACGTTTCGGCCGCATCTCGATCCGCTCCGCCTATCGCTCGCCGGCGGTCAACCAGTTCGGCAACGAGCACAACCTCAATTGCGGACGCAACGAGAGCAATTTTGCAGGACACATCTGGGACCGGCGCGATGCCATGGGCGGCATCGGCGCGACGGCTTGCGTCATCGTCCACGCGCTGATCCCCTATTATGAGTCCACCGGCCGCTGGGAAGCGCTGGCCTGGTGGATCCACGATCACCTGCCCTATGACGAACTCGAGTTCTTTCCGAGATACGCTGCCGTGAATATCAACTGGCGCGAACTGCGGCGCAGCCGTATCCGCTCCTGGATCCCGCCCCGGCGCGGCATCCTGACCAAACAGGGCATGGCGAACTTCGAGGGACGCCACCAGGCGGAATATGCGGAGTGGCTGGCGGGGTTGTGACGAACCAAAACGCCCGACGGCTACCGGCCTCGGGTTTCCTTGTCAGTCTTGCCGCTCTTGGGAAGCGGCATGGGCGGGACTTCGTCCCTGTGCCGGTCGTCCGGCAAACTGTACAAGGTTGGGACTCTCGCCCCGCCCATTGCGAACGGTCTTTTGGCTCGATGGTGCGCAAAGCGTACGCTTTCACCAAACCCTAAAGACGGCGCCCCGCCCCTAGCCCGAACCCTCCCCGCGACGCCGCGTAGCGCCTCGCATCGGAAAGGTGAGCGCAGATTATCGTCGCTGCCCAACGCGGGGATAAGTTCACAGCACAAAGGCGACAACGGTCCCACTAAGGCAGGTGGTGACAAGGGATAGGCGAGCCGCTACCCCTTATGCGCTCACCGGAATTTGCCCCATGACCACGCACCGCTTCGTCGCTACCGAATGGCACAACGTGCTCGGTACCCTTCCCCCTGCCTTGACCGTCGCCTCGGGCGACACCGTCATCACCGAGACCCTCGATGCCAGCGGCCATGACAAGGATGGCGTGCGTCGGCGGCCGGGGCCGAACCCGATGAACGGGCCGATCTTCATCGAGGGCGCCGCGCCCGGCGACGCGCTGAAGGTCGAGATCATCAGGATGACGCCGAACCGGGCGACGGGCTGGACCCGCTCGTCGCTGGCCGAGAATGTGGTGGACCCGGGAACGGTGCGCAACCTGCCGTCGCGCGAGGCCGCCAACTGGTCGATCGATCGGCAGGCTGGCACGGCGCAGCTCGATCCGCCGGTGAAAGGGCTGGAGCACTTCGTGCTGCCGCTCGAGCCGATGATCGGCTGCTTCGGCGTGGCGCCGAGCATGGGCCAGGCCTTCTCCACCGCCACAAGCGCCGAGAACGGCGGCAACATGGATTATCGCGGCTTCGGCCCGGGGGCGACCGCGTGGTTCCCGGTGGCGACCGAAGGCGCGCTGTTCTTTCTCGGCGATTGCCACGCTGTGCAGGGCGACGGCGAGATCGTCGGCACCGGCATCGAGACCAGCTACGAAGTCGAGGTGAAGCTGACCGTCGAAAAGGGCCGGAAGCTCGTCTGGCCGCGCGGCGAGAATGCCGACGAGATCTTTTCGGTCGGCAACGCCCGCCCGCTGGATCAGGCGCTGCAGCACGCCACCAACGACATGTTCAACTGGCTGTGCATCGAGTACGGGCTGTCCAAGACCGCGGCGAGCCACCTGATGGGCCAGGTCGTGCGCTACGAGGTCGGCAACGTCTACGACCCGGCCTACACCATGGTCTGCAAGATCGCCAAGAAATGGCTGCCGGGGAAGTAGCGATGGCGCGGCTGCAGGAAACCGCGGGCAACGTATCGATTATCGCCGCGACCGCGGCGCTGCTCGATATCGAGGAGAACGGCGGCGATGCGCTGGCTGCGGCGCTCGGCGTCGAGCCGCCGGCGTCCTGGCCACCGCTCTACAATGGACCGGAAACCCGCGCCTGGATGCGCAAGGTCCTGACCGAGCACCCGGGCGAGCCGGGGTTCGGCAGCTGGTATGTGATCGGCGCGGGCCGTCTGGTCGGCAGCGCAGGCTACAAAGGCCCGCCGGACGAGAAGGGCACGGTTGAAGTTGGCTACTCGATCGTCGAGGCGGACCAGCGCCGCGGCTACGCCTCGGGCCCGGTGAACCTGCTGGTGGCGCGAGCGTTTCGCGACTCGCGGGTCGTGGCGGTGCGGGCAGAGACGCTGCCTGGTCGGGTGGGATCGCAGGCGGTGCTGAAGCGCTGCGGGTTTGCCCAGGTGGGACAGCGGCACGACCCGGAGGACGGGGAAA
>JBKJMF010000313.1:0-3989 GCA_046596525.1 Devosia sp.
GGCGCGCGGCGCATGGCCAGCACCGCGAAAGCGACGATCGACAGGATCAAGAGCGCCCAGACCATGCATGTTCTCCTCGACCAAGGTCGCGGCGCACCGTCGATCAGCGAGATGAGCCCCCGCTCAAACAACGCGCCCGGTTCGACTCTTGTTGCAGATTCTTATGCCCGGGCCGGCACCATCGCTACAAAATAGCGCCGGTTGACGTATACGTCAACCAATGGACCTTAGATGCGCGAAATGCGGCGCCTGCACCTTCCGCAACCGCGTCAGCCGTAGCGTTCACGAAGTCGCGTCGTTCGTTTGACGCTAACGTCAATTGGTGGGATATTTCCGATAACGGGCGAAAACAGCCTGAGGAGGAAAGAAGATGGCCATGCCGGCAGCGGGGGGCGCCACGCGCCCCTGGACCAAGCATTATCCCGAGGGGATTTCCTGGGATGCCACGATCGATACGACGCCGGTGCATGAGCAGGTTCTCGCCACCTGCGCCCGCACCCCGGATGCCGATGCGCTCGACTTCCTCGGCAAGAAGACCCGCTTCGGTGAACTTGCCCGGCTCATCAACGCCTTCGCCGGGGCGCTGCAGAGCGAGCTGGGTGTCAAGAAGGGTACGCGCGTAGCACTGCTGCTGCCCAACACCCCGTTCTATGTAGTGGCCTACTATGCCGTGCTGCGTATCGGCGGCATCGTGGTCAACTGCAACCCGCTCTACACGGTGAGCGAACTCGGCCACATCGTCGGCAATTCCGGCGCCGAGCTGATGGTGACGCTGGACCTGAAGCTGCTGTTCGACAAGGCCGAGGCGCTGGTCGAGGCCGGGCACGTCAAGAACCTGATCGTCTGCCATTTCCCCGACGCCCTGCCCGGCGTGAAGAAGCTGCTGTTCACGCTGGTGAAATCCAAGGATCTGACCGACGTCTCGAAGAGCCGGATCGCCGCCAAGATCACCCGCTTCGACAAGCTGATCGCCCGCAACCTGACGCCAGGGCTGGTGACCATCGATGCCAACACCGACGTGGCGGTACAGCAGTATACCGGCGGCACCACCGGGCTGCCCAAGGGCGCCATGCTGAGCCACGCCAATATCGCCGCCAACCTCGGCCAGATCGACCTTTGGGCCCTAGGGCTGTTCAAGTCGCCGTCGCGTACCGTTGCGGTGCTGCCGTTCTTCCACATCTTCTCCATGACGGCCTGCCTGAATGTGCCACTAGCGGCAGGTGGACAGGTGGTGATGCTGCCGCGCTTCGAGATGAAGGCCTTCCTCAGCCTGATGACCCGCACCGGTGCCAACATCCTGCCGGCGGTGCCGACGCTGGTGCAGGCGCTGTCCAAGGCCGGCGACAAGGCGACGCCGCATCTGGTGTCGGTGGAGGTGACGATCTCCGGCGGGGCGCCGCTTTCCGACGAGGTCCGCCACAACTGGAGCAAAGTATCCACCTCGTTGCTTGCCGAAGGCTACGGACTAACCGAAGCCTCGCCGGTGGTGTGCTGCGCGGCGCTGCGGGTGCCGAGCAAGCCGTTGTCGGTCGGCCAGCCTCTGCCGGCGACCGACATCCGCTTCGTCGATGTCGAGACCGGCCTGGAAGTGCCGCTCGGCGAGCGCGGTGAACTGCAGGTGAAGGGCCCGCAGGTGATGCTGGGCTACTACAACAACCCCGAGGCGACCAAAGACGCCTTCATGGATGGGTGGCTGCGGACCGGCGACATCGGCATCATCGACGAAGATGGCTATGTGTTCATCGTCGATCGCATCAAGGACCTGATCATCTGCTCGGGTTTCAACGTCTACCCGCGCAATATCGAGGAGGCGATCATGCACCACCCGACGGTGGAGGAAGTGAACGTCATCGGCGTACCGGACGAATATCGCGGCGAGGCACCGGTGGCCTTCATCAAGCTGAAGCCGGAGCAGAAGACGACCGAGGCCGAGCTCAAGAAATTCCTTGCCGAAACGCTCAACAAGATCGAGATGCCCAAGGAAATCATCTTCAAGGACCAGTTGCCGAAGACGCTGATCGGCAAGCTGAGCAAGAAAGAGCTGCGCGAAGAATACGCAGCGCGGAAGAAGCATGAACCGGCCTGAACCCGAAAACCGCGACCTGTTCGCCATCGCCGACCTCAGCCAGGAGTTCGGCATTTCGACGCGCGCCATCCGCTTCTACGAGACCAAGGGCCTGCTCAACCCGGAGCGGGTCGGCGGCACTCGCGTGTTCCGCCGCCGCGACCGCGCCCGGCTGATCCTGATCCTCCGCGGCAAGCGCCTCGGCTTCTCGCTGCGCGACATCTCGGACTATCTCAGCCTCTACGACGCACAGTCGCAGACCGCGCAGACGAAGCTCCTGGTGGCCAAGGTGGACGAGCGGCTGGACCTGCTGGAGCGGCAGAAGGCCGATCTCGAAACGACAATTGGGGAGCTGCGGGCGATTAGGAAACTGGCGGATGACCAGATGGGGCGGGGCTAGAGGTCAGATATCTCCCACTTGGCGTAGGTCACGGCATCATCCACGTACGTGTTTAGGTCATCGACGTAACTATCTACCGCCCATTGGTAGGTGCGAAGCTGCGAGTTGTAGCTCTCGACCTCCCGGTTGTAGCTGTCGATCTCCCACTCGCTGCAGGTATGGGAGTTGCTGAACTTGTTGATGCAAAACGGTGTGTGTGGCTCTGTCGGCTTGTACCCACTGAAGCGCGGAGCTGACGGCTCAAAGCAATAGCCGAACGCAGTGGTCGTCAGCGCGATGGCGATCACGCCGCCCAAGGCGAAGCATTCCAATAGTCTTTTCATAACGTTATTCCCCCCATGGCCATCTAAGGGAACAGCGTAAGCTTGCGCAAGCAGCTGTAGTCAGCGCTTCCGGCTCTTCGCCACGTTCGTCATCAAATCCGGCTTTTTCGGCCGTTTCCACCCCTTGGGCGGCTCGACCACCGGGACTTGCGTGCCGAGCCCCATCTCGCCCGGTGGTGGTTTTCGGACCTCGCCGGCCTTCAGCGCCACGATCTGGTCGCGCAGCCGCGCCGCTGCCTCGAAGTCCTCACGGGTGACGGCGGCGAGCATTTCGCCTTCGAGCGCGATGATCTTTCTCTCGATGGCGGCGAGTGACATGTCAGGCCTCAGGTGGCGGTCAGGAAGACCTGCATTTCTTCGAGCGTGGCGGCCTCGCTGGCCGGCTTGTCCCACCTTATCCGGTTGATGCGGGGGAAGCGAAGCGCGATGCCGGATTTGTGGCGGCCGGATTCCTGAGCGGAATCAAAGGCTACCTCGAATACCAGTTCCTTCGAGACCTCGCGGACCGGGCCGAAGCTGGCGACGGTATTGTTGCGCACCCACTTGTCGAGCTGTTTCAGTTCCTCGTCGGTGAAGCCGAAATAGGCCTTGCCGATGGGGACGATCTCGTTGCCCTTCCAGACCCCGAACGTGTAGTCCGAGTAGAACGACGAGCGCTTGCCGTGGCCGCGCTGCGCGTACATCAGGATCGCATCGACCACGTTCGGATCGCGTTTCCACTTGTACCACAAGCCCTTAGGGCGGCCGGGCAGGTACGGCGCACTGCGCAGCTTCACCATCACGCCCTCGTGCCCGTGTTCGGCGGCGCCGCGGCGGCGGATCTCGGCAAGATCGTCCCAGTCGCGATATGGGAGGACCGGGGACAGGTCGAGACGGGTCTGCGGGTTCTTCGCGAACCAGGCTTCGAGGCGCTGGCGGCGCTCGGTCCAGGGGAGGCTGCGGATGTCCTCAACGCCCTCAAAAAGCATGTCATAGACGCGCACGAATGCAGGGAAAGTTGCTAGATGTTTGGCAATAGCCTGCTTGCGGTTCAATCGCTGCTGCAGGTCGTTGAACGGCAGCGGTTCGAACTCGGCGCCGACCAGCAATTCGCCATCCAACACCGCGTCGCCGAACACGCTCTCGACCACGTCGGGAAAGGCGGCGGCGATGTCGTCGCCGGTGCGCGAGAACAGCGACACCTTGCCCTTCGACGCGATCA
>JBKJMF010000402.1:0-5825 GCA_046596525.1 Devosia sp.
TAATCGCAGTGTGCATTGGACTTTTCTCCCAGTCACGAACAGCTCCGATGTGGTCCCGTCAGACTGGGGGTCAAGCGTTTCGGTCACGCATTTTTGCCCTTGAAATGGCATGCTAGACTTCCCATGCGGGCGAGAATCTCATGCCCGGAAAAGGATCGATTCATGGCATTGGCGGACACCTCGGCGACAATCCTGCCGGGCAATTGGCGCCCTCTCAGGCTCGCGACGCTGGTCGGGCTGCGCTGGTTGGCGATCGTCGGGCAGACCATCGGGGTTCTGTTCGTCGCCTTCGGGCTCGGATTTCCGCTGCCGCTGATGGAATGCCTGACCCTGATCGCGCTCTCGGTGTTGCTGAACCTGTGGGTGATTTTCCGGCTCGGCGAGGGCTATCGCCCCTCCGCCACCATCGCCACGGTGCACCTGAGCTGGGACCTCTGTCAGCTCGCGGCGCTGCTGGCGTTGACCGGCGGGCTGCAGAACCCGTTTTCGCTCTTGCTGCTGGCGCCGGTCTCGGTGTCTGCGACCACCCTCCCGCAGCAGGCCACCACCATTCTCGCGACCCTCGCCATCGCGCTCGCCTCGCTGCTTTCGGTGTTCCACCTCGACCTGCCCTGGGACCCGGACGCGCGCATCGTCTTCGACCGCGTCTATGTCATCGGCATCTGGGTCTCGATCCTCTGCGGCACCATCTTCATCGCCGCCTATACCAACCGCGTGGCGCACGAGGCGCGCCAACTCGCCGACGCGCTGGCCGCTACCGAACTGGCGCTGTCGCGGCACGAGCAGTTGAGCGCGCTCGACGGGCTGGCTGCCGCCGCCGCACATGAGCTGGGCACCCCCCTCTCGACCATTGCGCTGGCCGCGCGCGAGATCCGCGACGAGGTGCCGGCGGGGCCGGTGCGCGACGATATCGAACTGATCATGTCGCAGGCGGCGCGCTGCCGCGAAATTCTCGGCAAGCTCAGGAGCCTGCGCGAAACGCCGGGCGATCCGTTCGCCGCGGTGCCGGTCTCGGCGCTGCTCGCCGAGGTGATCAAGCCATTGGAGGGCGGCGGCAAGGTGATCTCGGTGCGCACCGGCAAGGGCGCCGGCGCTGAGCCGGTGATCCGACGCCATGCCGGGCTGCTCTACGGCCTCGGCAACCTGATCGACAACGCCGCGCAGTTCGCCGCCCGCGCCGTGCTGGTCGAGGCCAGCTGGAACAGGCAGGCGCTGACCGTCACCATCACCGACGATGGTCCGGGCTTTCCGAGCGACCTGATCACCCGGCTGGGCGAGCCCTACCTCACCACCCGCCCGCGCAACGCCGATAGCGCCGAGCCCGGTGGGCTTGGGCTCGGCATCTTCATCTCCAAGACCCTCTTGGAGCGTACGGGGGCGCGGCTGAGCTTCGAGAACGAGGCGGCCGACGGCCACGCGCAGGTGCGGCTGATCTGGCCGCGCGCCGCAATCGAACAGGCGTGAGCTAGCACTTGTTATGCACCCACACCGGCGTCATTCCCGCGAAGGCGGGAACCCAGTGGGATCTCCCAACCTGCACGGGCGCTGCAGCCTCCCACTAGGTCCCTGCCTTCGCGGGAATGACGCCGGTGGGTGGATACAGGTCGAGTGCCCTGCCCAGTTTTTGACCTTTTCACCAAAAGACCCTACATGAGGCGGCGATGAGCACAGTCGATGAACTCCTTGCGGCCGACCGTACCTTGCTGCTGGTCGATGACGACAAGACCTTCCTCACCCGCCTCGAGCGGGCGATGCAGAAACGCGGCTTCGATGTCCGGATCGCCGACACGGTGGCCGGCGGTCTCGCAGCCGTGGCCGAGGCGCCTCCGGCCTATGCCGTAGTGGACCTCCGGCTCGAGGACGGCAACGGCCTCGACGTGGTCGCGGCGCTGCACCTGAAGCGCGGCGACGCGCGCGCCGTGGTCCTCACCGGTTATGGCAACATCGCCACCGCAGTCACCGCGGTAAAACTCGGCGCCGTGGATTACCTCAGCAAACCCGCCGACGCCGAGGACGTGATCAACGCCCTGCTCGCCACCGGCAACAAGCCGCCCGAGCCACCCGAAAATCCGATGTCGGCCGATCGCGTGCGCTGGGAGCATATCCAGCGCGTCTACGAACTCTGCGACCGCAACGTCTCGGAGACGGCACGCCGGCTCAACATGCACCGCCGCACGCTGCAGCGCATCCTCGCCAAGCGTGCGCCGAAATAGTCCTGTCACACTGAGATCAGATAGTTCGCCCGGGAGGCCACGATGACCGTCACGCTACATTTTCACGGGGCGTCGGGCACCGTCACGGGATCCTGCTACCGGGTGGTGCATCCGAAGGGGCAGTTCCTCGTCGATTGCGGCATGTTCCAGGGCAACAAGACCGTCCGCGACCTCAACTACAAGCCGTTCCCGTTCGATCCCAAGGCGATCGACTTCCTGCTCCTGACCCATGCCCATATCGACCACGCCGGGCTACTGCCGCGGCTGACGCACCTTGGCTATCGCAAGCCCATCTGGGCCACCGAGCCGACCAACGGGCTGCTCGAGTATCTGCTGCCTGACGCCGCCGGCATCCAGGAGAGCGAGGCCGACCGCGAGACCAAGAAGCGGACGCGCCGCGCCGAGGAGCCATTCCAGCCGCTCTACATCATGGACGATGCCAACGAGGCGCTGAAGCTGCGCAAGGGCGTCAAGTACGAGGAATGGATCACGCCCGGCCCGGGCGTTCGCGCCCGCTACTGGAACGCCGGCCACATCCTCGGCTCCGCCTCGATCGAGGTCGAGGTGCAGGACGGTGACGGCAAGGCCATCCGCATCCTGTTCTCGGGCGATCTCGGCCCCGACGTGAAGGTGTTCTGGGATGCGCCGGATGCCCCCTCGGGCTACGACTACATCCTGTCGGAATCCACCTATGGCGGCCGCGAGCGCGAGGACTACACGCTGAAGCAGCGCCAGGAATCGCTGAAGACAGAGATCAACGAGGCGCTGGCGCGCGGCGGCAATCTCGTCATTCCGACCTTTGCTGTGGAGCGCAGCCAGGAGCTGCTGCACGATATCGGCTATCTGATCAAGACGGGCGAGATCAGCCCGAGCCTCGTCTTCCTCGATAGCCCGCTGGCCTCCAAGGTCACTGGCGTCTACCGCAAGTACGCCGCGATGTTCGATGACGTCCAACTCGGCGCCGACGAGCTGTTCAACGATTCCCGCTTCCGCATCATCGAGGGCGTCGAGGAGAGCAAGGCGATCAACTCGATCCGTGGCGGCGCCATCATCATGTCGGCCTCCGGCATGGCCGACGCCGGCCGCATCAAGCATCACCTCCGCAACAACCTGCCGCGCGGCAATGCCACCGTGCTGTTCGTCGGCTACCAGGCCCCGGGCACACTCGGCCAGATCATCCAGTCCGGCGCCAAGGAAGTGCGCATCCATTCCGAACTGGTGCCGGTGCGGGCGCATGTCCGCAGCCTCGGCAACTACTCTGCGCATGCCGATCACTCCGAGCTCGTCGCCTGGGTGACCAAGCGCCTGCCGGCACATGGCGCGATCTTCCTCACTCACGGCGAGGACGAGGAGCGCGCCGCGCTCAAGGCGGCGTTGATGCATGATGACGGGCTGGCGAGCGACCAGGTGCTGATGCCGTTGCTTGACGACGCCTTCGACCTGCGCTCCGATGGCGTCGCCGGGGTGGAGCGGCCGGCGACACCTCGCATCGACATGACGCAAATCACCTCGGATTGGCACAATGCCTATGCGAGCTTTGTCATCGACCTGAGCCACCAGTTGCAGAATGCGCCGGACGACGCCTGGCGTATTGCGGTGATGGAGTCGCTCAAGACCGCGCTGGCTGGCACGGGCCCAGTCGCCCCGCCGCTGCCGATGAAGACCCAGGCGGGCAACGCGCCATCGGTGATGCACGGCGAGCCGAGCGGCGAATAGCAGTCAGGCTTTCCGCGGCGCCAGGTATCTGGCGAGGTAGAACGCCAGAAGCAGCGGCGGCAGCAGCACTGCGAACGTCACGCGGATCGATGCCACAGTGGCGATCCAGCCCATTAGCGCCGGTGCGAACAGCAGCAGCATCTGCTGGCTCATGGTCAGCGCCGCGACGTTCTCCGACGCCGGCCGGTCGCCCAGCCGCGCCGCCGCCGAGGTGGAGAGCGGGAACGACACGCAGACGCCGAAGCCAATCAGCGTGAAGCCGATCAGCGCGACGATCAGGTTGGGCGAGAACACCACCAGCAGCAGCCCGACCAGCGCCGTCAGCGTCAGCGCCCGCGCCAGCGGCACCGGACCCCAGCGGCTGACCCCGCGATCGCCGAGCAGCCGGCCGATCGACTGGGCCGTCATGAAGGCCGGCAGCGTCAGCGTGTCGACCCAGTCGGGGGCGACAAAACTGTCGCGCATGAAGATCACCGACCAGTTGCGCAAGCCGCCCTCGAGCAGGGACGCCGCCACGGCATAGCCGAGCAGCAGCAACGTCATCGTCGTCGGCAGCGCGATGCGGAAGCCCTTGGTGGTTGAGGTATGCGGCCGGGCCGGGGCGGCCTGCATCGGCCAGGCGAACAGCGCCAGCCCGACCAGCACCGGCACGAGGACGATGGCGAAGTGCAGCGCGGGCGAGACATTGGCGCCGCGCATCGCCGTGCCGATCAGCGATGCGGTCAGCAGCCCGACGCTCCAGATGCCATGGCAAGTGTTCATCAGCCGCCGGCCAGTCGCCGCCTCGACCCGGTCGGCCTCGACATTGATCGAGATGTTGCTCAGCGCGAACACCGCGCCGAACACCACAAAGCCGAGCCACATCAGCACCAGGCTTGGCGCCAGCGCGATGCCGACCAGCACCAGTGCCAGCAACGGAATGGTGGTGAGGATGACGGTGCGGGTGCCAAGCTTTTCAACCACGAGGCTGGCGAACAGGAACGTCACGATCGCCCCGGCCGGCTGGCCAAGTAATGCCAGCCCGAGCTCCGCCTCGTTGAGCCCCAGCGCCAATTGCATGTCGGGGATGCGGCTGAACATGCCGCCCTGCGCCAGCGCATGGAGGAAGAACACGATGACGATCGGTTGAGGCAGTTTCACCGGCGGCGCTTTCCGTGGCCAGCGGCCGTCAGAGGTCATTGGGATCCATCAATACGTGGATGCGATCGGCGCCCAGCCGCGTCAGCTTCAGCAGCATCGCCTTGCGGCGCGCCGGCGGCAGCGGGGTTTCGCCCGCCATGCGGAGGATCGCCGCATCGTGCCCGTCTCCCACCATCAGCCCCTCGGCCGCCGGGAAGATGTCGGGGTCGAGCTCCGGTGGCTTGGCGAAGAAGAAGCGGTCGCAGAATTCCTTGTAGGCCGGCCATTTCCGATCGACCTGGAAGTCGATCAGCGACGACTTGATCTCGACGATCCAGATCTCGCCCTTCGGCCCCACCGCCAGCACGTCGGCGCGCCGGCCATTGCGGAGCGGCACCTCCGCATAGCAGCAGAAGTCATGCGCGTTGCGCAGGAACCGCATGATCCCGCGCTGCACTCGAAGCGCCGTCGGCGATTGCCTGAGATCGACGATCGGCGGCAGCTCAGCCATGGGGCGTGGCCGGCTCCGGTTCGATGAGCAGCGGCGTCGGCCTGGGCGACAGCGCCCGGATCACCAGCAGCGCCGCGAGGATCAGCGGCACGCAGACGAAGTACGACACCCGGATGCCAAAACTCTCGGCGACGAACCCAAGCAGCGGCGGCCCGAGGAAGAACACCACGAACGTCATCTGTCCGAGCGACGCCACATTGACCGAAGCCGGCCGGTCGGTGCGCTGCGCGGCGGCCGAAACGGCGATCGGATAGACCGACGAGCAG
>JBKJMF010000132.1:0-5180 GCA_046596525.1 Devosia sp.
GGCCTCCTCGAAGCTGGCGCGAGCCCCTTCGAGATCGCCGGCCTTGTACTTGACGAGGCCGAGGGCCTCGCGGGCGCCGTTGCGCATCGGGCTGTTGGCGCCGACGAGGCCGCCGACACGCTGCTCCACCTGGGCGACGTCGCCGCCATCAACCAGCAGGTTGGCGGCAAGGACGAGCGCCAGTTCGCGCATATTGGCGTTGGACTCGCTGGTCGCGAGCGCGTCATAGGCGGCGACCGCCTCGGCGGTCTTGCCCTCTGTGGCGAGCAGCGCGGCTTCGCGGAAGCGGGCCAGCGTCGGATAGCCGCCATGGTTGGCTGCGATCACCTCGTCGAGCGACTTCTTGGCCGCGGCGACGTCGGTGCCGTCGGCGAGTTCCAGCGCCGCATAGAACTGGTCCGACGACTTGGACGAGTTGGAGTTCTGCCACCAGCTCCAGCCCTCGTTCACCGCGACGATGAGCACGATGGCCACGGCTGCGCCGATGACGTAGGGGCCGAAGGTGCGCCACAGGTTGCGCGCGCGGTCGCTGCGCAGTTCCTCGTCGACTTCACGGATAATGTTTTCGTTGGACATGTAGCTCAAGCGGAACGGGGGTCGAATTCGGCCGCACCATAGTGAGGCGACCGCGCGAATGCAAACCCCGTAAACACGGCGCTCCCCAAGGGGCACACGGCGCTCCCGGCCTGTCACGAGCGCGTGAGGTCGCAGATGCGAACGACGATATTAACAGCTCCGCAACAGACCTGAGCCAAGCTTTCGTAGCGCCAATCCGAGTAGATCAAGATGTTGCGTCGCGTTTTGCTGCTTGTTGCCTGCCTCGTCATTGCAACCCCGGCCGCAGCCGCCGACATTTCCATCGTCATCGACATTTCGGACCAGCATATGCGTGTCTCGGTCGACGGCGACCCCACCTACAGTTTTGACGTTTCGACCGGCCGCAAGGGCTATGCCACGCCCAAGGGGCGCTACGGCGTGCAGCGGATGTACAAGGAGTATTACTCCAAGAAGTACGACTGGTCGCCGATGCCCTACTCGATCTTCTTCCGCGGCGGCTATGCCATCCACGGCACCGGCGAGGTCAAACGCCTCGGCCGCGTCGCCTCGCACGGCTGCGTCCGGCTCTCCGTCGAGAACGCACGGCGGCTTTACCGACTGGTGCAGCAGCACGGTAGTGGCAATGTGTCGATCAGGGTGAAGGGCTAGTCGACGGTTCCGGCCGCGACAGCACATACCAGGCGCAGCCGGCAAACACGGCCAGCACGAACAGGTTGAGCCACAAGCCAGGCCGCGCGCCGATGAGGAAGGATGCGTAGCCCAGCACCATGCCGATCGCGGCCAGCACCTTGGCGCGGCGCGGAATGGCGCGCTCGGTGCGCCACGCGATGATCAGCGGGCCGAAGCGCTTGTGCTGGAGCAGCCAGCTCTCGAGCCGAGCCGAGGAGCGCGCGAAACAGGCTGCGGCGAGAATGACGAAGATGGTGGTCGGCATCAGCGGCAGGAATGCGCCGATGATGCCGAGGGCAAGCAGCAGGAAGCCGGCGACGAGGTAGGCCAGGCGCACCATGCGGGAGTTGTGCACGGACGATGTTGCCTGGGCCGGCGGCGAGCCGGCCTTGCCGATGTCCTCGGGTTCCGGGATTACTCCCACTCGATCGTGCCGGGCGGCTTCGACGTCACGTCGTAGACCACACGGTTGATGCCGCGCACTTCGTTGATGATGCGGGTGGCGGCGCGGCCGAGGAAGTTCATGTCGTAGGGAAAGAAGTCCGCCGTCATGCCGTCGACCGAGGTTACGGCGCGCAGCGCGCAGACGAACTCGTAGGTGCGGCCGTCGCCCATCACGCCGACGGTCTGCACCGGCAGCAGCACGGCGAAGGCCTGCCAGATCTTGTCGTAGAGCCCGGCCTTGCGGATCTCGTCGAGATAGATGGCGTCGGCACGGCGGAGGATATCGAGCTTCTCGCGCGTCACGCCGCCGGGGAGACGGATGGCGAGGCCGGGGCCCGGGAACGGGTGGCGGCCGACGAAGCGGTCCGGCAGGCCGAGTTCACGGCCGAGCGCCCGGACTTCGTCCTTGAACAGCTCGCGCAGCGGTTCGACCAACTGCATGTTCATGCGCGCCGGCAGGCCACCGACATTGTGGTGGCTCTTGATGGTGACCGAGGGGCCGCCCGAGAAGCTGACGCTCTCGATGACGTCGGGATAGAGCGTGCCCTGCGCCAGGAACTGCGCGCCGCCAATCTTCTTCGCCTCTTCCTCGAACACTTCGATGAACAGCCGGCCGATGGTCTTGCGCTTGGTCTCGGGGTCGGATTCGCCCTCCAGCGCGCCGATGAACTTGTCGGCGGCGTCCACGTGGACCAGCGGGATGTTGTAGTGGTCGCGGAACATCGAGACGACTTCCTCGGCCTCGTTCATCCGCAGCAGGCCGTGATCGACGAACACGCAGGTGAGCTGGTCGCCGATCGCCTCGTGGATCAAGAGCGCCGCGACGGAGCTATCGACGCCGCCCGAGAGCGCGCAGATCACCCTGCCCTTGCCGACCTGGGCGCGGATCTTGTCGACGGCGCGCTGGCGATAAGCCGACATGGTCCAGTCGGACTTCAGCCCGACGATGTTGTGGACGAACGCCTGCAGCAGTTTCCCGCCATCCGGGGTGTGCACCACCTCGGGGTGGAACATGGTGGTGTAGTAGCGCTTGCGCTCGTTCACCGCGATGGCGAACGGGGCGTTCTCCGAGGTGCCGACGACAGTGAAACCCTCGGGCAGCTCGGTGACGCGGTCACCGTGGCTCATCCACACCGGATAGCGCCCGCCGACCTGCCAGAACCCCTCGAACAGCGGGCTCGGCTCCTTGATCTCGACGTCGGCGCGACCGAACTCGCGGGCATGGCCGCCTTCGACCTTGCCGCCCTGCTGTAGCGCCAGCGTCTGCTGCCCGTAGCAGATGGCGAGGATCGGCACTCCCGAATCGAACACTTCCTGCGGCGCGCGCGGGCTGCCCTCGTCGGTCACCGAGGCGGGACCGCCGGAGAAGATCACGCCCTTGGGCTGCAGACGGGCAAAGGCCTCGGCAGCGCTCTGGAACGGATGGATTTCGCAATAGACGCCGGTCTCGCGCAGGCGGCGCGCGATCAGCTGGGTCACCTGGGACCCGAAATCGATGATGAGAATGGACTCGGCGGGGACGGCGGCGATGTCTGTCATGGGCGGGAAATAAAGCCCGGCCGGGGATTCCGCAAGTCTTAGCGCAAGCGCCGCACGCTCAAGCGGGCTGCGGTTCCTGCCCGGGATCGTTGGAACGCGCCAGTTTGCCCGCGAGGTTCCGATTGAGCGCCGATTCCAGCGTGCGGCGCAGCTGCGTATCGGAGGCGGTGGCCGCGTTCAAACGCGTCTGGTCAAAGGCGAGGACGCGCGCCGGTTTCACCACCGTCGCCGTGGCGCTCGCCGGGTTGCCCGAGAGGAAGCTCAGCTCGCCGATATAGTCACCGGGGCCGCAGATGGCAACGACGCGGTCGCCGTGCTCGATCTTGACGATGCCGTCCGCCAGATACATCAGCCGACGCACCGGCTGCCCCTCGGTCGTCAGGATTGCGCTGGGATCGTGGCGCTCGAGCTCGGACAGGTCGAGCAGGCGCTTCAGCGCGCTGCGATCGACCCCCTCCGGCATGTTGTCGGCAAAATGCCGCTCGTCATCGGCAAAGCGGTGGTGGTGCTCGTAGTACCAGATGATCAGCAGCTGCCCGATGTTGACGAGCACGAAGATCGTCTCCCACAGCACGCTGACCGGATCGAGCACGAAGAAGGCGCGATAGACAATCTTCGCTACACCCGAGGCCACCGCGAGGATGCGCAGCGCCACCATGCGCCGCATCAGCATCGAAATGATGAGCAGCAGGTAGGTGAAATGCCCAAACAGGATCACGGGGTCGGAAAGACCCTGGATGAGCTCCTCCAGCATAGTCATCAGTCCTGTGTCAGTGGTGTGCCCGCGAAGGCGATAGCAGGGCGCTCAGCTTCCGGGAAGCGCGCTGTTGGACGCCCGCAATCTCTGCACCAGAACACGCATCACACTGAGGCCGAAAAACGGAGCCTCGCTGCTCATGAACAGGAATTGCTTCTCGCTGATCGGCACGACCAGACAATCGGTCTCGGCAACAACCGTCGCACTGCGCGGCTGGGTGTCGATCAGCGCCATCTCGCCGAAGATTTCGCCCTCGCCCAGCGTCTGCAAAGTCCGGTTACCCTGCCGCACCGCGACCTTGCCGGTCTTGATGACGAAGAACTCGGCACCCTGGTCGCCGGCGTTGAAGATTACCTCTCCGGCCTTGAAGGCGCGGGTCTCTTCGGTGGCGCGTGCCAAAAGGGAAAAATCGACGAAAGCACTGCTCATGATTGTCCCACGGCCGGACTTTGCTGCACTCGTCCGCCGAGTCCCCTGTTGTTTGCGCCGCTACTTCTCTGACATTTTTGTGACAGTTTGCTGACAGTGGGCGGCCTGGAGCGAGCGCCTGAAACTGTCGCCTCACACGACTTCAGCGTACGCAACATTGGCCTTGGCGAGCTTCCCCACCAGGTTGTGGTTGAGGCTGGCATCCAGTGCCTGACGGAGGTCGCCGTCGGCCTCGATGGCGGTTCGCAGGCGGGCCTGGTCGAAGGCAAGATAGCGGATCGGCTTGGCGGCAACAGCGGTGGCCGAGGCGGGGGCGCCGGTGACGAAGCTCATCTCGCCGACGAAATCGCCCGGCCCGCAGACGGCGACGATCCGCCCGCCCTGCTCGATCTGCATCACCCCGTCGGCAATGAACACCAGTTCGTTCACCGGCCTGCCTTCGTGGGTGAGGTGCTGGCCTTCGTCAGCGTGGCCGAGCCTGGCGAGACGCAGCAGGCGCCGGACCGTCCGACGGTCGATGCTGGGGGGCATGATGGCGGCGAAGCGCTGTTCGTCCTCGGAGAAGCGGTGGCGCTTGGCGTAATACCAGAGGATCGCAAGTTGAACGACGTTCACCGAGACGAAGATCACCTCCCAGAACACAATGATCGGATCTATCTCGAAGAACGAGCGATTGATAATACGTATTATGCCTGCGACGATCGCAATGGCGCGCAACCAGCCCATGTCGTTCATCAGCATCGAGATGACCAGCAGGGCGTATGGTATGTGAGTCAACAGATGA
>JBKJMF010000039.1:0-6493 GCA_046596525.1 Devosia sp.
GATCAGCGAGATCGGGTCGATCAAATGCCCGAACACCTGGTAACTGAGGAAAATCCCCCACGGCAGCGAGAAATAGCTGAACGGCTGCAGCGTGCTGGCCGGCGCCCGCGACAGCGCCACCATCATCAGCCCGTGCGACGCCGTTGAGGTAATCATCACGAACGCCATCTGCAGCGTCGCCGTGAGGTCCATCGGCTCCCAGAAGAACACGCCGATGGCCGTGCTCAGTAGCAGCCCGCCGAACCCGACATAGACCATGCTGGTCGCCGTCGTATCGACGCTCGAGACCTTGCGCGTTAGCGCGATGTAGACCGCATAGCTCGCCGCCGAAAGCAGCGCGAACAACACGCCCCCATGGATCGGCAGCCGGCCCGGCCGGATGATCACCATCGCCCCGCAGAACCCGGCGAACACTGCCAGCAGGCGGAACACCCCGACACGCTCGCCGAGGATCGGGATCGCGACCAGCGTCGCCAGTAGCGGATAGACCAGGGTGATCGCCTGCAGCTCCGCCAGCGGCACTGTCTTCAGCGCCACCGCAAACGCCCAGATGTCGACCACCAGCAACAGTGCCCGCAGCCCCTGCAGCCACGGATATTTAGAGCGGAACGCCTGCTTCAGCGGCCCCTGCCGGCTCACCAGCACCAGCGAGAACGCCGCGAACGCCCAGAACCGCAGCATGGCGATCTGGAATGGCGAATGCGTCTGCACCAGCGACTTCGACACCGCGTCCTGCAAGCCGAAGATCACGATGGCGAGCAGCGTGAGGCCGATCCCGAGCGCGACATTGTCTGCCCGGCGGCGCGGTTGCCCGGTACTGGGCTCAGTCATGGAATAAACTCTGGCAAACTCGAACGCCCCGGGCGCACAGCCCGGGGCGAGATGCGGGACTAGTGTCCGCGGATCAGCTGCTGCTCTTCATCGTGGCGTTCTTGATCAGGCCGGCGATGGCCGTCAGCACACCGCCGCCGACGAGGCCGGTAAGCCCCTGCCCAGCCAGCGCGCCGATATCGAGACCGCCAGTCGCTCCGGCTGCCGCGGCAGTACCGACGAGGCCGGAGAGACCAGGGATCATGCCGGCAAGCCAGGTGCCGAGCCAGCCGCCGATCGCGCCCGCGATCGTATTGCCTACCGGCCCGAGATTGACCTGCTTCAGGACGGCTGCAATGCCATTACCCCCCACGCCGCCGCCAATCAGTTGAACGAGAATCGGAATAATTGCTTCCATTGGACGCTCCTCAGATCCAGCTTTTGGAAGCCGAGTGGCCCCCAACTCGCAATTGTGACCATAGGCCCGATTGCAGAGAGTCGGTAGTCACAAGCAGGCACGTACTTGAAGGAATGGGGGAAATCTCGCCGGACCGAAAGTTGTCGCCGTCCGAAGCTGTCGCATCTGCTTGCGGTACGTTATTCACAGCCATCCAATCTGACCCACAACTTGCGCCGTCACACCACGTAGCCGTCAATTGAAGCGCGCCGCGCGAAGCCCTATCTTTCGCCTCGACTCATGACATCCGCACCCAAACATTCCCCGGCCGATCCCAGCCGCGTCGCACTCGTCACCGGAGCCGCCGACCGAGTCGGCCCCGCCATCGCCCGCCGCCTCGCCCGCGATGGCTGGGCCGTGGTGATCCACTACCGCTCGTCGGCCGAAAAAGCCGAGGCCGTAGCGGCCGAAATCCGCGCCGCCGGCGGCAATGCCGCGACCCTCGGCGCCGATCTCGCCAATCGGAAGCAGCGCGCAGGCGTCATCGGGGATGCCGCAAAGTCCTTCGGCCCGCTCACCCTGCTCATCAACAACGCCTCGAGCTTCGAGCGCGACGCCGTCGCCGATCTCGACGAGACCCTGTGGGACGCCCACTTCGCCGTCCACGCCGAAGCCCCCGCCTTCCTGTCGCGCGATTTCGCCGCCCAGCTTCCCGAGGGCGAAACCGGCAACATCATCAACATCATCGACGAACGCGTGCTCGACCTCTCCCCGGCCTTCTTCAGCTACACCCTGAGCAAAGCCGTGCTCTGGACCATGACCCGCACCCTGGCGCAATCGCTCGCCCCGCGCATCCGCGTCAACGCCATCGGCCCGGGCCCCACCGTGCCGCCGCCGCACGTTTCGCCCGAGGCCCATGCCCGCCGCCTCACCGAACTGCCGCTCGGCCGCAGCGCCGATGCCGATGGCATCGCCGGCGGCGTCGCCGCCATCCTCACGCTCGATTCGATGACCGGCCAGATGCTCGTCCTCGATGGCGGTGAGCATATCGAATGGCCGGCCCGCCGCGGACCGACCCCGAGGCGCAAATGACCGACACCGCCCCGATCCACGGCGCGCAAATCTCCGGTGCCGAAGTCATCAAGACTTTCGTCAAAACCCTGCCCACCTCGCCCGGCGTCTATCGCATGTTCGACGAGGCCGGCGAGGTCGTCTATGTCGGCAAGGCGCGCAATCTCAAGGCGCGCGTCACCAACTACACCCGCCCCGAAGGCCTCGACATCCGCATCCGCCGGATGATCGAAGCCACGCGCAACATGGAGTTCGTGCGCACCGAGACCGAGGCCGAAGCCCTCCTCCTCGAAGCCAACCTGATCAAGCGGCTAAAACCCCGCTTCAACGTGCTGCTGCGCGACGACAAGAGCTTCCCCTACATCCTCATCGCCACCGAGCACGAAGCCGCCGAGCTGAAAAAGCATCGTGGCTCCCGCCGCATCAAGGGTCACTATTTTGGCCCCTTCGCCTCCGCTATCGCGGTCAAGCGCACCATCACCGCCCTGCAGCGCGCCTTCCTGCTCCGCACCTGTTCGGACAGCTTCTACAGAGGCCGGACGCGCCCCTGCATGCTGCACCAGATCAAGCGCTGCTCCGCTCCCTGCACCGGCGAAATCTCGACGACCGACTACAACGAGCTGGTCGAGGAAGCCCGCCAGTTCCTCTCCGGCAAGTCGAAGTCCGTGCAGGAGCACCTCGCCACCGACATGAACGCCGCGGCCGAGAACCTCGATTTCGAACGCGCCGCCCTGCTCCGCGATCGCCTCTCGGCGTTGGCACTGGTCCAGTCGCAGGGCGACGTCGCCTCCAAATCCGTCGAGGAGGCTGACGTCTTCGCCATCGGCCATGAGGCTGGGCAGTTCTGCGTCCAGGTGTTCTTCTTCCGCGCCTTCCAGAACTGGGGCAACCACGCCTTCCGCCCGCGCGCCGACGCCTCGCTCTCCGATGCCGAAGTGCTCGAGGCCTTCATCAGCCAGTTCTACGAAGACCGCGTGCCGCCCAAGCAGGTCCTGCTGTCGCACGAACTCAGCGAGAAGGACCTGATGGAGGAGGCCCTCTCGGCCCGCGCCGGCTCGAAAGTCTCGATCCAGACCCCGCAGCGCGGCGAGAAGAAGGATCTGGTCCAGCACGCGCTCAACAACGCCCGCGAAGCGCTCGGTCGCCAGCTTGCGGAAGGGGCAACCCAAAAGACCCTGCTCGAGGGCGTCGCCACCCTCTTCGGCCTCGACGAGCCGCCGCGCCGCATCGAGGTCTACGACAACTCCCACATCTCCGGCACCAACGCCGTTGGCGCCATGATCGTCGCCGGCGAAGAGGGCCTGAACAAGAAGTACTACCGCACCTTCAACATCCGCTCGACCGACATCACCCCCGGTGACGATTTCGGCATGATGCGAGAGGTGCTGACCCGCCGCTTCACCCGCCTCGCCAACGAGAGCGAGCCGGAAGCCGAGGACGAGAACACCGGCATGCCCGATTGGCCCGACGTCGTCTTCATCGACGGCGGCGCCGGCCAACTCAACGCCGTACGCGAAGTCGTTGCCCAGCTGAACCTCCAGAAAGAGGTGATTTTCATCGGCATCGCCAAGGGCGAAGAGCGCGACGCCGGCCGCGAAAAATTCTTCATGGAAGGCCGCGAGGCCTTCATGCTGCCGCACCGCGATCCGGTCCTCTACTACGTCCAGCGCCTGCGCGACGAAGCCCACCGCTTCGCCATCGGCACCCACCGCGCCAAGCGCAAAAAGGACATCATCAAGAACCCGCTCGACGAGATCGAAGGCATCGGCCCCACGAGGAAGCGCGCCCTGCTCCAACGCTTCGGCTCCGCCAAAGCCGTCGGCCGCGCCGCCCTCGCCGACCTCATCTCGGTCCCCGGCGTCTCCACCCAGCTCGCCCAGCAGATCTACGACCACTTCAACGGGCCGGGCTGATCGCCCTACCCATCGCCGTCATTCCCGCGAAGGCGGGAACCCAGTGGGATGTCGCAGCGCTCGTGAAAGTTTGGAGATCGCACTGGGTTCCCGCCTTCGCGGGAATGACGGCGGAGCTCACTGACAGACACGGCCACAGCCACCGGCCCATCTCCCCCATTGCGGGGGAGAAAGCGATTTCTTAGGCTTGGCCCTTCGCCAAGTCTTAGAAATCGCAAGAGAGGGGATCACTTGGGGCAAGATGCCAGTAAAACCACCGCCCCAAAAACAAAAGGCGCCCGATGGGCGCCTTCGTTCATCTCATCGCTGAGAACGCTGCTTAGTTGACCGCAGTACGGGCAACGATCTTGATGTCGTCGCGGACGATGCCGAGGTCGCGAAGCTGGGTGTTGCTCAGCTGCGAGAGCTCACGGACGGTGCGGTTGTAGGCGGCGAACTGCGAAAGCTTCTGACGGATGTTCATTTGGTTTCCCCTTCTGTTTGGTGACTGTGATATAGGCCCACCAACCCGACCCAACCAGTAGTCTATTGTGCACCCAAGCTATGCGCTCAGCGCATCGCGCGTTAACTGCCGTTAAGTTTCCGTTCAGGTTTGCAGGGGTGAGCGCCCGCCTCACCCGCCGAGCCATGCGTTTTCGTTCATAACGCATTCATCTCTGCGGCAATCCAGCGGCGAACCGCGGCTATCCCTTGATCCCGCTCGACAGCATGATCGCCTCGGTCACCTTCTTCTGGAACACCAGGTAGACCACCGCCACCGGCAGCCCGGCGAGCAGTGCCGCCGCCAGCCCACCCACGCCAAAGTATTGTTCCGCCTGCCCAATCGCCACGGTGATGTTCATCAGCGGCTCCTTCGTCACCACCAGGAACGGCCACAGGAACGCATTCCACGCCCCGATGAACACGATGATCGCCAGCGCCGCCGTCACTCCCCAGTTCACCGGCAGGTAGATACTCCACAGCACCCGTCCATGGCTCGCCCCATCGACCTTCGCCGCCTCGCTCAACTCCTTGGGAACGCTATCGAAAAACTGCTTGTAGACGATCACCGCAATCGGCGCGATCAGCTGCGGCAGGATCACCCCGGCCCAGGTGTTGATCAGCTTCCAGCTGTTCATCAAGAGGAAGTGGTTCACGATCAGCGCCTGCACCGGAATCATGAAACTGGCGAGGATCACGTACCACAGCGCCTTCCGCCCCCAGAACTCGAGCTGCGAAATAGCGTAGCCGGCGCAGGCACTTATCCCGATCACCACCAGCGTCACCGTGCCCGAAGTCACCAACGAGTTGAGGTACCACAGCCCAATCGGCGTCCCGAACAGCGCATTGGCATAGACCGAGAGCCCGTCCAGCGGCGATCCATCCGCCTGCGGCGCCACCGTCGTCATGATCGCCCAGACCAGCGGAAACGCCCACGCCACCGCAGCTGCCAGCGTCAGCGCGGCGATCACCAGCCCGGCAAGGTCCACCCGCCGCATCACTTCCGCGCCCTCAGCAGTTGGAACTGCAATACCGACACCGCCGCAACGATGACGAACAGCGCGACCGCCACCGTCGCGGCATAGCCGCCCTGGTTACGCTGGAAGGCCAGCGTGTAGATGTACTGCACCAGCACCATCGACGCATCGACCCGGCCACCCTGCACCAACAGGTACACCTGGTCGAACACCTTGATCTGCATGATCAATTGGATCGTGAGCACAAGCCCCGTCACCGGCCAGATCAGCGGCCAGGTGATCATCCGGAACTGCATCCAACGCCCCGCCCCATCGAGCTTCGCCGCCTCGTAGAGCTCCGCCGGAATGTTCTTCAGCCCCGCCATGAACAGCAGCACATTGAACCCCACCGTCCACCATACGGTGATCGTCGCGGCGATCGGCAAGACGAACGGCGGCCGCCCCAGCACCCGGTCCGGCAATACCACCTGCCCCGGCCCATAGACGAACCAGGTCCAGATCGAGGTCACCGTCGTCACCGGCAGGATGTACGGCAGGAAGAACACCGCCAGCACCACCGCCTGCCAGAACCCCTTGAGCCGCACCACCAGCATGGCGAAGGCTAGCCCCAGCAGCGTCCCCGGCACGACCGTCAGCGCCACGAAATACGCCGTGTTCGCCACGGAATTGCCGAACCGCCAGTCCCGGAACAGCTTGAAATAGTTGTCCAATCCCACCCACTCGCCCGGCAGGATCAGTTGCCCATTGGTCAGGCTCATCGCCAGCATCTGCAACGTCGGATAGAGGAACAGCGCCGCGTAGACGATGACGAACGGCGCCACCAACGGCAGCGCTGCCCGGTTGTC
>JBKJMF010000044.1:0-11431 GCA_046596525.1 Devosia sp.
GGCTTCTTGGTGGTCGTCGATTTAAGGGTCATCTTCGTTCCTTCGTCACTGCGACGAGGCCAAGACCCTCCTTAAATCACAACCTCAAATCTGTGCCATGGGCGCTGACGGCGGACATGCAAAAGGGAGCGCTGGATGGACTGCTCAAAGCGATCGAGCGCTCTCCTGATGAGGTCAGCTTTGTGTTTGTCGCCGAGCGACTTACCGGGGTTCCTGCCGCGCTACGCTCACGAAGCAGTGTCTTCAAAATTAAGCCGCCTGGACCGCGCTAAAACTGCTTCACGGTCCGCTTTGCCTCAGGCAAACGGGGTCGCGCGAGTAAATCTGCCAACCACAACAGCGGCGAAGCTGCTCATGGCAGCTTCGCCGGTTCCAGCCATCGCCGCGACGGCTGGCCACTGGTGGAAGGGGCAGAGGAGCTTCCGGCTTTCCCCACAACAGGGACGGCCACGGGTCTGCTGCCTCAATGCCGCGGGGCGCATTGTCGCGGCTCTCATCGAACTCAGCCCCCGAGACCGCCGCGTCGCTGAAAACCGCTACCGCCTTCTCAAGCAGCACCTGGAGCGCACGGCGAGCCCGCTCGCCATGTACCTCGTTGACGGCGCCAGTCTCATCTACGCCGAAGGCTCCGTCGCGACGAGCAGGACCATCGTGAGCGGCACCGAAGACGACCGCTTCGATGTCGATGCTATCGTCGAGATTGATGTTCCCGATGACTGGGATGACAACAAGGCCCTCGACCTTCTCGAAGAGGCGCTGCAGGGCTTCCCCGGCGTCGTGAAGATCGTGCGCGGCACCCGCCGTGTTCAGCTGCGCTTCCCATTCATGCATATGGACGTGACGATCATGGACCGCCGCGCGAAAATTGCGGTGGAACGCGCCCCCGATATGGGTGAGGCGTCGCGCGTCGCGTCCAATCCGTGGGGCTTTACCTCTTGGTTCCGCGGGGCAGTCGGTGCCGGTCAGGAGGCCTTTGCCGCCACGCTGCGCGACCATCGCCTGAGCGTCGTCGCCAAGAACCGTCTCACCCTTATCGACGAGAACGAGCGCATCGTTGTTGCCAAGGCCGAGCAGGTCGTCGATGATCTTCGCCACGCCGCGCAGCGGGGCCATTGATGGCACGCTAGTATGGAAGGGGCCGCTGCGCCCGAAGGCGCAGTTCGACACGGTATTCATCTGCTGGCATCCGGTGACGATGTCGCTGCCCTACGTCATCATCGACGACCCGCCGCTGCGGCCGCGCCCCGGCGCCACCTTTGCCGAAATTCCTCACCTGATTTTCTACGCGGAGAAGCCGACCGAGTCCGGCCTTTGCCTGTTCGACCCCGACGGCCGCGAGTGGACTCCTGCCGACCTCATCGCCGAGACCAAAGTCCTGTGGACCGCCGAATGGGTTGTCTACTATGAGCTGTGGCATTGACCGGAGAGTGGCTCGCGCCGAGCGTAGGCAATGAGAGCGTCGCGCGCATGGCGGCTGCGGAGGCCAACGCCGTAAGGGCGGTGCTCGCCGATGTTCGCTGACCGCCGCGCCGGGAGCCTTGTCAAACGCCGCCGCCGTCAGCCCTGGCCGGCGGATCGCCCGTTTAAGATCCTCGCCCTCGACGGCGGCGGCATCAGAGGCGTCTACACCGCCGAAATAATGCGTCTGTCGGCGGTCTTTGATATGATCGCCGGGACATCGACTGGCGGTATCGTAGCGCATGGCCTGGGGTTAGGTATCTCCGCAGAGAATATCGCGGCGTTCTACCGCGACGACGGCCGCAAGATTTTTCCGCCGTTGCCGGACGGCGCCCTCGGCAGGCTATGGCAGGTCATAACCTGCATGGACGGGCCGAAGCTCAAGCACGAAGAGCTGGAGGGAGCGCAGCAGCGCCGTCTTGAAGATCATCTGCTTGGGAGTCGATCAGCCGGTTGGTCATCCCGGCCTTCACGAAGACTGAGATTGCGGTGTTCAAGACGAATCATCACGAGGACTTTCGCAGCGACCACTCGACACCGACGTGGAAGGTGGCGCCGCAACATCGGCGGCACCGACCTATCTGAAAAGCCTCGAACATGAAGAGAGCGGCCGCATCTTTTGTATGGGCCAACAAAATCGCTGGTCTCAACGCTGACGCGATAGTCTTCTTTCGCGAGCGGGGCCTTCTGACATCGTGGGAGTACAATTTCCTGCAGGACACGATCGCGAAGCGCTCGCTCAGTCCGGCGCAGGAAGCGACCCACGAAAACTCAACGGCGAAATACTGCTCGCCGTTGGTCGGCGGGGCTTTCCAGGACCAGACTAAGTACGCACTCGGCGACCGAGTGCCAATCATCACCAAGTCGCAGCGATGCCGAGGATCCGCTTACGCTCGAGGACGCGCGAAAAGGGCGTCTGACGCGCCGGTCTGTGTGGCCGACGTCGCTTGTGGGTCATGGTTTGCATTTTTTGGTGTCGAAGTAGTAGATCAGCCCACCCTTGGCGGCGCCATCTGCCGAGTCCAGGGCCGCCATTGCTTCCCCCGCGCCAGTCAGCGCCAGTTTCACCGTGACGTTCAAGACGGCCTTGTCGCCGCATCCCACCCGCTTCATCAGCCCGGCGCCGATGTTTTCGGTGAATAGGAACTCGCCATCGTGCTCGCCCTTAGTTGTGCGGCGGAAGTGGCGGCCCTTGTTATGCGGACCCAACTGGTAGTCCACGGTCAGCTCCGATGCTTCCTTGCGCGCCAGGTGCGCGTAGCCGCGATAGTCGACCCGGTAGACGCCGAGGCTGTAACCCTCCGGCAGATGCAATGGGACCGCCAGGCTGCACTGCTTCTGTTCATCCTCACCGGCGGACACCAAAAACGCATCGAAGAGAATGCTCAGGGCTGTGCCGTCGGGCGAGTTGACCACCGAATAGGTGCCCTGGGGGCACGCGTCCTGCGCCATAACCGCCGTACTGACGGGGCCGACGAGTGCCAGGGCGAGGAAGCCGAAAACGAACCTGACGTTCATGCGCTGGCCTTTCTAGCAATTCCGCCACTGCAGGCGGTAGACGATGGCGGTCTTGATGTCCTGCGACCTGATGCTCGAGGAGGCCGCCGGCGCCCCGCTGGTGCTGACGCGCAGGCTGGTGTTGGTGCGCAGGATGACGTCGGCCCCGCATGCCGACCACACCTTGGCGGTAGTCCGATCGGACAACGCAAAGCGACCCTGTAGCGGTCCATCGAAGGCGCGCGTCACGACCGGCCCTTGCCCTCCGGCGAAGAAGTATTCCGCCCTGAACTGCGCCTTGGCGCCGACCGGAAGGCGGTTGAAGCCGCGATATTCGACCGAGAGGACCGACACCGAGATGCCTGCCGGGACACTGAGTGGGATGGCAAGGTTGCAGCTCTTGCGGTCAAACGTACGGCTTCCGCCGGCCGCGACCTGGTAGCGATCAAACCTCAGGCTGAGGCTTTTCCTGTCGGCGCCCAGCGCCACGGTTGCGGTGCCGGCGGGACAGCCTGTCCCGCCGTAGCTTGCCTCGCCCAGGCGCAATCCACTCTGGGCGAAAGCAGGCAGGCAGATCGCGATGATGGACAGTGCGAGTACCCAGGCTCGCATGATGAAACTCCTGTTCCTACCCCAAGTCTGCTCCGACGCTTAGCCTTTCAGCATTCGTCCCGAGGGAACGGGGATGGCGCGCGCCATCCCCGTCGCCGGGGAGAACGAGCGCTAGCACTGCTTCCACTGCAGCAGGTAGACAATGGCGGCGCTCACGTCCTCGGAATCAACGGTCGCGAGGGCCTGCTTGTTGCCAGTGGTGGTGACCCGGATGCTCGAGTTGGTGCGCAGGTTCACGTCCGCGCCGCAGGCCGACCAGACGATAGCCTGTGCCACCAGCTCATTGTGGATCAGATAGTCCTCATCCTTGGGACCATTGAACCTCCGGGTGAAGGTCGGGCCACGGGCGCCGGCGAAGAAGTATTCCACGTTGAACTGCGAGTTGGCGCCGACGGGGACATTGTTGTAGCCGCGGTAGTCGATGGCCAGGACTGAAATGGAGAGCCCTTGGGGTACGAGCACCGGGATGGCAACGTTGCAGCTCTTGCGATCGAACGTCTTGCCGGTGTCCCCACCTGCCTCGACCGAATAGGCGTCGAACAGCAAGCTCAATGACTTTGCGTCAGGACTTAGGGTCGCCGACACGCTGCCACCCGGGCAGCCAGTCCCGCCATACCCAGGCTCACCCAGCGCGATGTCGTCTTGCGCGTGGGCAAGCGTCGCAAATGAGCCGATGAGGGCCAGTGCCGCAATCGCCAAGATCTGTTTCATTTTGGGGTCTTTCGCTTCAAATTTGCAACCATGCCTAACCTAGTGCTAGTCGATGAGCTTCGCGTGACTGGCGCGTTCAGGGTCGGTTCAGGTTCCTGAGTGCGGGTTGCGTCGTCGTCAACATGAATGAACCCATTGCGCCTCAAGTCGTCGTAGCTGTCGGCCACCTCCAGCCGAGCCGCTCCTCAGTGCGCCGCCGGCAGCCCCTCCCGTGGGTCTGGCGTCTTGGGACTCGGGGCGCCATCGGCACCGATCCCGCATGTTCAAAGCTTCCGGCTTCGTTTTAGATAAAGGCTTAGCACGTCGCCTGCGGACGCTGCGGGATGGACGAGTGACCGAAAGGAGGGGCCGACGGAATGCTATTTTACTTCGACATATATGACGGCGCCGATACTGCCCCGGATAACATCGGTGTTGAGCTATCCGATGACGTCGCCGCTCGGCTTCAGGCTACCATCGCGTTGACGGACATCGCGCGGAAGATCGTTCCGAAGGACGAAAAGTACCGGAATCTCATAATCAAAGTGAGAACTGAGGAGGGCGCACGGTTCCAAATGTCGCTTGACTATGCCCTCGCCAAATCCCGGGCGGGGAGTCGAAGCCGGGGGCCTCGAGGATAAGCGCACTCACGCCTACGACCCCAGCAGCCGCGTTCCTCAAGGCTTCTGGCGCCTCTTCCCACCGCTAAGGTGCTGGTAACCGGATGAGCGTAACGTTTAGACACGTGAGTAGCCGCACCTACCACCACCCGCAGCCCTTTCAAAACACCGATCTACAACGCGTTGATCCAGCCGGACCTGCCGTCGGACAGGACGACCCTTGCCCACGACCCCTTCCATTCATCGACCAATAGCTTCGAGCCGCCTTCGATTACCGAAAGCTTCCTCGAACGTTTTGAGGGGGAGGTTCTCATGACGGTATCGTTGGCAAGTAGAAAGGCCTTGCTCTTTTTGCTAGTCCACTTCGGATCCGGGCCCCGGCCGGTGAACACCCCTAGCTGATCGTCGTCGGCACTAAGCGTTGGCTTTTCGTCAACGGCTACGGCCGCGGCCGGAGGAGCGGCAACTGCAACGCTCAGTGGGTGGTCGCCCTGGGCAACTCTTGGCTGATCGGCGTCAGCCGCGGTAAAATAGGATCCATACACCCAGCCGGACTTGCCATCGGCGGTGAAAATCTTGGCCCATTTGCCGCAGGTTCGGTCAATTTTAACGAGTGCCCCGGGTTGGAGCACGAAAAGCTTAGCAAGGGTTCGGTCCGGTCGTGCCCTGACGTTCAACGCAGTTGAAGAGTAGCGGTCGAACTCGGGTTCGACCGCCGGATCCTTCGCCATGGGGGCGGCCACGGTACTGCTCTCGACAACAGCCGGGGAGCGACTGAGCGTGTCGCCGAGGCTAGGCTCCCTTGCGCCCGCTACCGTCCGCGTCGATCGGGTTTGCAGCTGGGCTTCCAGATAGTTCACAAGTTTTGGAGAGGCCGCGAAGCTGGACCGCTGGGACGAAGGCGCACCTCCAGTATCCCCGATCTGGGGTACCAGGATCGCCAAACCGATGGCGCCAATTCCTAGCAGGCCAAAATTCCGGAGATAGTGCTGGTGCTTCATTACGGATCACCTCGACTAAAGAACCGAGAAGACGGACATGGGTTCCACGCGGGCCCGTGATCCGGGTCACTTAGTGGTGCGATAACCTCAGCTCAGAAGCCCCCTGGTGCACTGGATTGCCTCCTTCTGGAACCCCGACCCCTGCAGGTACGATAATAAGACGCTCAAGTCTTTCGCCACGCAGCAAATGTCACTAGGCGGACCTTATGGTGCGACGGAGCCCGCCGGATCGGGCTTCCGGACCAAGGAGGCCGGAAGCAGTCGGGACTGCGCCCGATATAGTCGAACGGCGTCATTGCGCGCCGCTGGTGCGCAACAACTTTGCTGCAACCCAGCCCATGCGACCGTCGCCGGCGTCGATCTTGATCCAGCCCTCTTCCTGATCCCGGGCGATCACGTGCGTGCCGCCCTTAAGGGCGAAGAGTTTGGCGTATGTCGCGCCGGGGCCGCTTCTCACTTTGAGCGACTCGACGGCCACGATGTGCGTGAAGCTCGGTGTCGGCAGCGCCTCCAGGGGGCTTGGGGTCCTGGGAACTCGCGTCTCCGCTGGCACCGATCTCGCAATATTCAGATCCTCCGCCTTGGTATCCGGTAGGCGGGAAATATAGTTGGGCTTCTTGTTGGCCTTTACCGGCGTGGCGGCCGCTACCTTGGCGACTGTGTCTGCGGTGAAGCTGAGGCCGGATACTGTCATCGCCCCGGAGAGCAAGATGCTCTATGCGAGCCTCCACTGCTTCTCGCCAGTCGAAAGGATCAACGCCAGGCGGACGGCCGAGCGGCCTGAGAAAGGGCGCGTTCATCGCGCTTCACCCAGAAGCGCCGACGAGGGACCGCAGGAACATTTCGGCGTGGTCATCGTCCAACTGGACCGGATCGGCAGTCACGATGGCAAGCACCGCCGCCGCCTTCTCGCGAAGCTCAGGCAGGTTGCGCGGGACATAGGACAGCAGGGCCGCCCACGCCGCCTCCAACGCCTCGCAAGCGTCGTCCAGGCGCCGTTCAACGTCGACCCGCCCCATGCTGCGCCCGCGCTCCATCAGCTTCACTGCAGCCGCTTCGAAGTTGGCTCGTGCCAAGGTCAGGTCGCGTTCTTGAGCGGCCGCTTAGTCCTCTGCCACCGCCATCGCCGATGAAGCTCCTGCCCACCCGTTGCGCCCGCAGCTCGGCGGCGAGTTTCCGGAGCAGGCGGACCGTCGCGGGCTTTAGCCCGCCGAATGCCAGTTCCTGGAGCCGGTAGGCAATCCCCCGTCGCAAAAACCCAGCTCGCACCCGCATCGGTGGATCGCGCTCGTATAGCTCCCGCCAGCGTTCCTGCAATGCCTTGGTCCCAAGGGTATCGAGCACCGCAATCTCGCGCTCGGCCTGCTCCTTTGTCGGTCGCTTCATTCCGCAGCTCCGTCGCCGGCGATGCGATAGACCCGCCCGCGGCCGTCGAGCACCTCGGAAACTACCTCGAGGTTCAGCTTCTTCTTGAGGTTGCCACTGATCGCACCCCGCACCGAGTGTGCCTGCCAGCCGGTCGCTTCCATCAGGTCTGGAATTGTTGCCCCTGATGGCCGGCGCAGGGCTGTGATCAGCGCATCGAGTTTGGTGCCGGCGCGCGGCAGGCCCGATATCCCGGCAAGCCCGTTCGGCTCAACACTCCCGCCCAGTCGGCCGGTCAGCGCAGTCTCACGCGTCTCCTCCACCAGAACACTGCCGTCGCTGTCCCGGACAACGTGCTCCGCCGGGTCGATGCCCATCGTAAGCTTGAGACCTTCCGCCGAGATCACCAGCGTCGTGCGCCCAATCTCGGCAGTATCCCTCCACAGCTCTTCATCCGGCAGCACCGGCCGTTCGGCGATCAGGTCTCGGGTTAGAAGGCTCTTGAGGATGATCGCGAGCGTGCCGCGGTTGTCGCCGAGCGATTTCGGCAGTGGCAGGACGAGGCCGCTTTCGCGAGCTGCGGCTGCAGCAAGAATGACGCGCTGGGCGTCGGTGAGGGGGGTTTTGGCCATCTGGCCCTCCTTCAGGCAGCCGTGCGGCGAGATCGCCGGGCTGGCACTGACTGAAGCCCGAGGCGGATTCGGGCGGGGGAGGGGCCGACGCCTGAATTTGGGTCGCGAGGAACAGCAATGCTTGCTGTGCGCCGGCAGTCCAGTCAGTTTTCTGACTTTCCGCCGTGAGCACCCATGGCACAGACTTGCGGTTGGGATTAATGGGGCCGGTCTCGCCTCCGGAGAAGGAACCGAGATGAGCTCTAAATCCCCAAGTGCCAAGCCTGCCGAACAGGAGAGGTTCTATGAGGGCACGGGGATCCTGAGCGCGGTTCTTGCATTGCTCGCTGCGGCGGCCACCGTTGCTTTCATCTACCGGGCAGTTCCCGCGCGAAGAGAAACGACCGTCTGAGCGGGCTAGCTGCCTTGACCGCCCTCCATCTCAGCGCGTTTCTGGCTTCGATCATTGCCGAAGGTGTTGCCGCAGGGGAGATCGTTGAGCACGTGGCCCCACCAGAGCTTGCAGTCTTCTGCCTCAACGCCCTGGCGGGGGCTGCTGAGTTGCCCTCGAAAGCTGCGGTTAGCCGACTGGTTCAGCTGACGTTGGCCGCCGTCAGGCGCATTCGTCACCCGGAGATGGAAAGGTCTTGACCTTCCCACCGTTGGAAACCCTACGTTTCGATCATTACATCGGAAAGGATGGATCGAAATGTACGACTTCAAAGTTAGTGACATGACCTGCGGATTGCGTTGCAACCGTCAAAAAGGAGATCAAGGGCGCTTACGGTTCCGCAAAGGTCAACATCGACCTCACTGGCCGTGAAAAACGAAAGCCAGGAGCCGGCGACGATCTTCGCCAAGGTAATCCAAGACGCCGGCTATACGGGCGAGCTTCGCGGCTGATCTGCGGGCCGGCGCAACTCGCCGGCTCCAATCGGCGACAACCTTTGCTAGTGGAGGCGAGACGTGATGATCAGGCGGCAAGGCCACATTTGGACCGGGCGCACTTTTGCGCTCATCTTCGCGATCAGCTCCAACTCGGTCGTTCTCGCGATTGCCCAGTAGCCGGCTGTTTTGCGGTGTGCCGGCAAGACTTGCCCCCTCGCCTACGCCTCAAACGTGGTGGTCCGGAGGCTGAAGCACGCCCCGATGGCCGATCGTGCATCCGGCTGCATCGCCGCGTGTGACATTCAGGACTCTTTCCGAATCCGGCGGTATTTGATATCCGGGCTACATGGCTCCCTGCATACGCAAGTTTGTCATCGCCGCCTTTGCAATTCTCGCCTTTGCTGCGAGCAATTTTGCCATGGTGAGCAGCGGCTTGGCGCACGGGACAGACTCCTCTGGACACGATGTGACCGCCGGCGCCTGTGAAGCCGCGCATGATTTTGACACCACGGGTCATGTGGACGACCATAGCTGTGCACCTGCGCCCAAGGGCATGTGTGGAGATGGTCCGACCTGCTGCAGCAATGCCTGTGAGGCCCTGATCCTGACGAGTGACTTCGCGTCCTTCCATCAAAAGGTCGAGTTAGTCGAGCCACTACCGATGTCGGCAAGCTTGACGCTGACCATGACTTTGCTGGACCGACCACCCCGCGCCGCCTGATTGCGCTTGTGGCATGTTCCCGCATCTCCAAACTTCCTGATTCCTCCTTGTACGGCTTGTGTCGTGCGGTCCTTACTGGACTCGCCGCCAATAACCCGAGCGAAAAGGTACTGGTTGGACGAGGAGTGCGGGGGCCGGCCTAGGACCTGTCGCTGAAGCGTAGCGCTTCCCGTCGCCTCCTCGAATTTCAGAGATCTCAACATGAGACCCATAGCGCTCGCAGCGATGGCTGTGACGTTGTCGGCCTGTACCACGCAACCGATGCAGCATTCGGTGCTGACGGTTGCCGATCCCAAGGCCATGTCCACCTCGCGACCATACCGGTCGGTCGCAGGCGAAACCACGAACTATCAGCCCGTCGAGCCCCGACCCTGGGCCGAGTCCAATCGGAGCGTCACGCCAGGGGGTGGTGATGAGTAGGTCTCAACTGGCCAAAAGGGCATCGGGCGTCTTCGTCAGCGTAGTGGCGACGCTCGCGTTGAGCGCGTGCTCCGCCGCGCTCTCGCCGGACGGTGGCATGGGCAAGGTGAATGCTGACGTGACCTCCGAGCTAGCATTTGCGTCTGGTAAGGTTGTCAGCGAGGCCGACGAGGTAGCGATACGCGGTCAGGTCAAGGCCATCCTGACCGGGACGCTGTCTGCGGAAGAAGCGGTTCAGCTCGCGCTTCTCAACAATCGCGGTCTTCAGGCCGCCTATAACGAACTGGGGATCTCCGAAGCCGACTATGTCGAGGCCAGCAGCCTTCCCAATCCGGTGCTTTCGATCGGCAAGATCTTGGCGGGAGAGGAGCTGGAGGTCGAGGCGCGGTTGGTCGCGAGCATCCTATCGCTGTTCACGCTCAAGTCGCGAACGGCTGTGGCCGAGCTTGAGTTCCAAGCGGCCCAACTCCGGGCGATCGAAGCCACGTTCCGGCTGGCTGCGGATAGCCGAAGGGCCTTCTACTCCGCTGTGGCAAGTCGGCAGAAGCAGGGGTTCTTTGAGCAGGCTCGCGAGAGCGCCCGTCTCACGGCTGACTTTACGGTCAAACTTGGCGCGACCGGTGCCGTGACGAAAATGGACCAGGCTCGCGCCAGCACCTTCTATCTTGAGATCTCCAATCAGCTGGCGGAGTCCAAGCTCCAGGCGGAACTCGACAGAGAGGCCCTGGTACGCCTGCTCGGCCTGTGGGGTCGGGACGTGAACTTCAAGCTGCCGTGGGTCCTGCCACCAATTCCCGACAAGCTGCCCAGATCCGGTGACGTTGAAGCGACCGCGATCGGCAAGCGTGTCGATCTGCGGATCGCCAAGCTCGAACTCTATGCGCTGGCCAAGGCGCTCAAGCTCACCAATGCAACCCGCTACACCTCGATGCTCGATCTCGCAGGACTTGCGACCTATCGGGCGGAAGGTGAGGGCGAGGAGCGGACCGAGACCAGGGGCTACGGCTTCGAACTCGAGTTCGAGCTGCCTATCTTCGACACCGGCGTAGCCGAAACGAAGCGTGCATCAGAGCAGTACATGCAGGCGGTCAACCTCCTGGCCGAACGCGCCGTCAACATCCGGTCGGAGGTACGCGGAGCGTATCAAGCCTACCGGGCGACCTACGACATCACGTGGCAGTACCGGAACAGGATCCTGCCTCTGCGCCAGGTCATCACAGAGCAGTCGCTGCTCGAATACAATGGCATGCTCACCGACGTATTCGACCTGCTCACCACCGCCCAAGAAAACGCCGACAGCAATATTGCTGCCATTGATTCCAAGCGGAACTTCTTCCTCGCGACTGTCGATTTTCAGTCGGCCATCCTAGGTGGCGGAAGTTCGGGCGGCCCTGAAATGACAACAGCAGCCGCATCCCCAGCGGCCGGCGCCGAGCACTAGGAACGGGTCCATGACACTCACACGCAGAGCCCTTCTCGGGGCAGGCGGGGCCGCCGCTGCATTCATCGGTGCTGGTCTCGTCTCGGGCCGCACGGCGGCCGCGTCCA
>JBKJMF010000111.1:0-14192 GCA_046596525.1 Devosia sp.
GGGTGCGTGGATTCGCCGAAGCGATCGAGAAAATGCGGGATTTGCTGGCCCGTCAGGGGGTATGGCAGACCGGGCCGGAGATCGCCGATCCGGACGCCGAGATTGGATTAGCTCATGCCCTGGCCTTGCAATCCAAATCCGTTGAGCTAAATAAGGCCCTGAAGGCAGCCGAATTGGCGCTGGGCGACGACCCGAGCGAGGAAACATTCGAACGGCTGCGGGACATCCAGAACCAGATCACCACCGTCGATGGCACAGAGGCATTGATCGAAGGGTTTGGTTCGTTATCGGGGCGCGCGACACGGAGCTTTTAGGAAAGCTGCGAGTACGCGCGATTTCGCTTATGGGCGAATCAGTTACCGGTGACGAACAAGTGACGGCATATCGGAAACCGTCGCGCCAGCCTTTCCCTTTACGATGTCTCAAGCCGTGACCACTTAACGACTATCGGCGCCCTCCCGATCGGGCACCCGGAGCAGCAAGCTAGATGGCCACCAAGGCAGCGACCCAGACCAAGACCAAAGACGCAGAGAAGCCGGAAGTTGCCGGCGCCGCCGGCAGTGGCGCCGAGGCGCCAGATAGCCCGCTGCTCGACCTATCCGATGCCGCCGTAAAGAAGCTGATCAAGACCGCCAAGAAGCGCGGTTACGTCACCTATGAAGAGCTGAACGCCGTGCTGCCCTCGGAGGAGGTCAACTCCGAGCAGATCGAGGACATCATGGCGATGTTCTCGGACATGGGCATCAACGTCGTCGACGAGGACGAAGTCGAAGAGGCCGAGCCCGATACCCCTGAAGAGGAATCGACCGAGCTCGCCGAGCGCACCGGCACCGCCGTAGCCTCCAAGTCCAACACCCGCGAAGGCAGCGACCGCACCGATGATCCGGTGCGCATGTACCTGCGCGAAATGGGTTCGGTGGAACTGCTCAGCCGCGAGGGCGAAATCGCCATCGCCAAGCGCATCGAGGCCGGCCGCGAGACGATGATCGAGGGGCTCTGCGAGAGCCCGCTGACCTTCCAGGCCATTATCATCTGGCGCGACCAGCTGGCCAACGCCGAAATCCTGCTGCGCGACATCATCGACCTTGAAGCCACCTATGCTGGCCCCGACGCCAAGCAGGCGGCCCCGGTGATGCCGTCCGAGATCGAGCGTCCCTCGTCGGTCAGGGAAGAGCCGAAGCCGGCTGCCAAGCCGGTGCAGCGCGCCCGCACTGGTGACGACGAGGACGACTACGTTCCCGAAGAGCCGCAGGCGCCGCAGGATCCGGTCGAGGACGAAGACGACGATTTCGAGAATTCGCTGTCGCTTTCCGCGATGGAAGCCGAGCTGAAGCCGCAGGTGGTCGAGACCTTCGACCGCATCGCCGAAGCCTATGGCAAGATGCGCAAGATGCAGGACCGGCACACCGAGGACCGCATGGCGGGCAATGCCCCGGCCACCGCGTCGGATCTCAAGAAGCTCGACGGCCTGCGTTCTGAAGTGATCACCGACGTGAAGTCGCTGTCGCTCAACCAGAGCCGCATCGAGAGCCTGGTCGAGCAGCTCTATGACATCAACAAGCGCCTGGTGCGTTTCGAAGGGCGCCTGCTGCGCCTCGCCGAGAGCTATGGCGTGAAGCGCGAGAGCTTCCTCGAGGCCTATTACGGCAGCGAGCTCGACCAGAACTGGGTCACCACGGTCTCGACGCTGTCGGGCAAGGGCTGGGCGGAATTCGCCAAGCGCGAAGTCGACACGGCGAACGAACTGCGCGGCGATATCCAGACGCTGGCGACGGAAACCGGCCTCGATATCGTCGAGTACCGCCGCATCGTCCACAAGGTGCAGAAGGGCGAGCGCGAAGCCGCGATCGCCAAGAAGGAGATGGTGGAAGCCAACCTTCGCCTCGTCATCTCGATCGCCAAGAAGTACACGAACCGCGGCCTGCAGTTCCTTGATCTCATTCAGGAAGGCAATATCGGCCTGATGAAGGCGGTCGACAAGTTCGAGTACCGCCGCGGCTACAAGTTCTCGACCTACGCCACCTGGTGGATCCGCCAGGCGATCACCCGCTCGATCGCCGACCAGGCACGCACCATCCGTATTCCGGTGCACATGATCGAGACGATCAACAAGATCGTCCGCACCTCGCGCCAGATGCTGCACGAAATCGGCCGCGAGCCCACCCCCGAGGAGCTCAGCGAGAAGCTGCAGATGCCCTTGGACAAGGTCCGCAAGGTGCTGAAGATCGCCAAGGAGCCGATCAGCTTGGAGACGCCGATCGGCGACGAGGAGGATTCGAACCTCGGCGATTTCATCCCGGATTCGAACGCCATCCAGCCGATCGATGCGGCCATCCAGTCGAACCTGCGCGAGACCACGACCCGCGTGCTGGCGTCGCTGACGCCGCGCGAGGAACGCGTGCTGCGCATGCGCTTCGGCATCGGCATGAACACCGACCATACGCTCGAAGAAGTGGGTCAGCAGTTCAGCGTGACGCGCGAACGTATCCGCCAGATCGAAGCCAAGGCGCTGCGCAAACTGAAGCACCCAAGCCGCAGCCGGAAGCTCCGCAGCTTCCTCGACAACTAAGCTTGCTCCCAAGTGTGGACGAAGAAAGGGCAGCCATCCGGCTGCCCTTTCTGCTTTCGTCAGGTCGAACTGCGGCGACGCAGCCCGAATACGTACAAGAGCAGGATGAACGCGGCGGCGTTGAACATGGGGAACGCAACGACGGAGAGCGTTACCACACCAGCCGACAGGTAAGCCGCGCCGGCGGCGAAATCGATCGCCTGGATGAAGATCATATTTGCGATCCAGAATCGGTCCGGCGGTTGCTGGCGGGCGACCCACAGCATGCCGATGCCATAGGCGACAAAGCGCGCCCCAAGCATCGCCAACATGTAGCCGCCATCGGTCGGGAGAGGGGACAAGCCCATCCAGCCGAACAGCAGGCCGGGGACAAAGGTCGTCAGCAGCCCGAGCACGAGTTGCGAGGCGGCGACGATGTAAAGAACCAATCTGAGTGACACTGCGAACCTCCATTGAACGGATTGCCGGGAGGTAGAGGTTCAACTATAAAAAAGGAAGTAGTTACAAAAAGCATAGCTCAAAATGGATATGGCATCCCTGCTGTCGGTCATTTGCGCCGATGATTGCCCGGTGGCAAAGGCCCACGATCTGTTGAGCGGAAAGTGGACGACGCTCATCATCCGGGATCTCGTCGCTGGGCCTCGGCGGTATTTCGAGCTGCAGCGATCGATCTCCGGCATCAGCCCGAGGATGCTGGCACAGCGGTTGGACCAGCTCGAGGCGGCGAGACTGATCTCGCGGACGGTGTTCCCTGTCGTGCCGCCCAAGACTGAGTATGCGCTGACCGAGCGAGGGCGGGGGGCAATCGTCGTCATTGCCGCGATGGCGGAGTTTGGTGCGACGCTGGTGGACAAGCATGATCTGACGACTTAAAGCCATGTCACAACGCGAGGACCTGAAAAATGTCGTTCTGGAAGAGCCTCTTCGGCGGTGGCAACTCCGCCTCCAAGACGATCGAGCCGGCGGTCGTGGCGGAGGAGAGCTACAAGGGCTTCACGGTGAAGTCGCTGATCATGCCGGTGGGCAGCGAGTACCAGCTTGCCGGGCTGATCGAGAAGGAAGTCGACGGCGAGCTGAAGAGCTACAAGTTCGTGCGCGCCGACCGCTTCTCGTCCAAGGAGGACGTGGTTAGCTTTACGCTCGCCAAGGGCCGCCAGGTCATCGACGAGCAGGGCGACGGGATCTATCGCTCCTAGCCGCGCCGCGAGCCGCTAGCCTCACACGCCATAACCGTGGCGCCCGCGGGGATCGTTATCCCCGCGAGATCGCCCGCGCGCACAAGTTGCGCAGCGGGCACGCCGCCCACAAGGAGTTCCAGAATGGCCAAGAAACCCACCGCCCGGACCGAGTTCGTGTTCTTCGACGTCGTCTATGAAGACGGCAGCCAGCGTTCGAACCGCAAGGTTGAGGCCAACCTGCTCGGCGGCCTCGACGGCGACGAAGCGGCGCGTGGCGCCATCATGGAGCAGGATCGCGCCATCGCCGAGAGGTCCGGCCTGCCGCCGCTGCCGATCAAGACGCTGAAGCGCAGCGGCAAGTAGCCGTTACGCATCGCCCTCGAAAGCCATTAAGGCCGTCGTAGCGTCTCCGCTGCGCCCGCAAAGGGGACGGCGACGCGGCGAGCGCGGAGCGCTGTCCAGTCTCGTGCTGCCAATGTCAGCAGGCGAGCCGTATGGTCGAGATGCAAGCCAACCATGGCCAGCGGATCACGCATTCTGGGATGTGCCCCGAAGGCGGGCTTTCGGGTGATTGCGATGTCGCTTTCGCCGACATGGTCGTTGCCGTCGAGCTTGTCGATCTGGATGCACGGGCTTGGCACGGCCTGCAGGATCCGGCTCCGCAGCAGATGAAGGCCGCCGCGGCCGAACAGGAAGCGGTCGATGCCCATCAGGTTGCGCAATGGACTGGCGAGGGAGCGCTGTGCCGCCTTGCGGCTCAACACATAGGCTGCGCCACCCATCTGCGACGAGCAGAGTTCCCGGAGGGTGGTCACGCCTATCTGCTGCACATCCGTGCCGAGTTTCACTGGAGTGCGGAAGGTTTCGAGCTTCACCAGATCGGCGCCCAAGCGTTGGAGCAGGCCGGGGGTGAGGAAGTCGCGGACCGGCGGCGTGAGGACGGTGTCGTCTTCGAGCACCAGTGCCGCGGGGTGGTTCGACTCGGCGAGGCGGGCCCAGGCGCGCTGGTGGCTAAGGCCGCAGGCGAGGTCGCCGGCGGCTAGCCGCCAGAGGCTTTGCGGCGTCCGATGAAACGCGAGCAGCTCGGCCGGCACTTCTTCCATCCGCACGGCTTCGATGCGCTCGGCGGCGATGCCGAGGCGCCCGAACTGGCTCTCCATGAAGGTCCGGCGGTCCGGACGCGAGGCGAGGTTGATGTAATAGACAGGGATGGATTCGGACATTGGCACTGAGATGCCTCGGATTGGCAGCGGGTGTCCAGTGGCGGCGGCTACATCAGCTTTCGCAGGTCATCTGCCACCGGCAAGCGGAACTGCCGGGCCCCCCAGAGGTCGCCGGACGCACCGAAAGTGCCGAGGACCCGCAGGTGGTGGCCCCAATGCCGCAACGCGCGGCGCCACCGGCTCTCGCTGCTGCGCGGGTCACGCGACGAGAGCGGTCCGCGACGATCGTCGAGATCGCTGCGCCCGGTGCCCTGCCGGCCATTGACGGTCTGGTCCAGCTGGATGGCAAGCGCCGGAACGATCTGGAAGATGCTGGCGCCGTAGAACAGGCTGCCTGGGCGCCCGAACAGCAGGGTGTCGAGGGGCAAGTCGTCGACATCCCGGCGCTGCAGCAGGCTTTGACCGAGCTGCCGGGTCATGATGTAGGCGGCGGAGCCGAGACTCGAGGACATCAGCCGGCCGCGGGTGACCGCTTCGACTGTGGTGGCGAGCGGTCGGCCAACCAGAGCGGACGTCTGTCGGGTTTCCAGCTGCAGCGCGTCGACGCCGTCAAGCAAATGCGGATCGGCGAGGACCGCCGGCAGGTGGCGCGACAGCAGCACGTCGTCTTCGAGGATCAGGGCGGCGGCGATATTCTGCTCCGCGAGCATCCGCCAGATCTTCTGGTGGCTCCGGCTGCAGCCCAGTTCGCTCGGGCTGAGCAGCGAGCCCGGTGCATCGCCGCACTCGGCGGCAGTGACCGCTTCAATCCGGGTGCCAACGAGCCCAAGCGCCGAGAGTTGGCGCTCGACGTGGTCTCGCCGGTCGGGTCGGGAGGCGAGATTGATGTAGAAGATCGGCAGCTGGGTGGAACTCATGACTGTGCCATGGCGGAAGCAATCGACCTTGTCCAGCAACCCGACCGGGACGGCATCTCTACATCAGTTTCCGCAGGTTCTCGGCGATCGGGAACTGCAGTTGGCGAGCCCCCCAGAGTTCGCCGCTCGTCCCGAAGGTGACGAGGATCCGGGTGTAATGTCGCAACCGCCGGGCGAGCCTCTGCCATCGCTCGGCGAGGCTACGGCGGCGCGGCGCACCGGTTAGGCGGTTGTCGTCGAGATCGCTACGTCCGGCGCCGCGCCTGCCATCAACGGTCTGATCGAGCTGAATGGCGAGAGCTGGCAGAGTCTGGAAGATGCGAGCGTCGTAGCAGAGTTCGCCGGCCCAGCCGAACAGCAGATGGTCAAGCGCCAGGCGATCGACATCGGGTCGTGCCAGCAGGCGCCGTGCCAGCGTGTCCGTCATGATGTATGCGGCCGAGCCGAGGCTGGACGACATCAGCCGGTTGCGGCTGACGCCGGGCGCGCTTGTGGGGATGTCTGGGCCGACGAGGGCGCTGGTATAGCCGCGCGTCTCGAGCTGTATGGCCTCGACGCCACCGTCGAGCAGTCCCGGATCGGACAGGAGCGATGGTACTTCGTTGGCCAGCAGGACGTCGTCCTCGAGGATCAGGGCAGCCGGAATGTTCTGCTCGGCCATCAGGCGCCAGATCTTCTGGTGGCTGCGGCTGCAGCCGAGCTCGCCAGTGCTCAGCGGCGAGCCGGGAGGCAGTTCGAAATCGGCCGGTGTCACCGCGTCGATGCGGATCCCGGCGAGGCCAAGTGCATCGAGCTGCCGCTCGACATGTTCTCGTCTATCCGGACGGGCGGCCATGTTAATATAGAAGATCGGCAGCAAACTGCGCTCCACTTGCTAGCTGCCAATCGTCATATCACCGGATCATCCGGCGTCAACGACCGTTCAGCCGCCCAACGCCTTGTTCACTGCCGGCTTTACCACCGTGCCAAACAGTTCGATTGCCTTCATGACCTTGGCGTGGGGCAGGGTGCCGACACTCAATTGCAGACCGAAGCGGTCGTGGTGGAACCACTCGTGCTGCATCAGGATCTTGTCGATCACCTGTTGCGGCGAGCCCATGAAGTAGGCGCCGGAGGGGCTGGCGCCGGCTTCGAACTGGGCGCGGGTGGTGGGCGGCCAGCCGCGTTCGCGGCCGATGCGGCTCATCGCTTCGTGGTGGGCTGGGAAGGCGGTGTCGAGGGCGTCCTGCGAGTTCTCGGCGATGAAGCCGTGTGAGGAGATGCCGATCGGGAGCTTGGTGAGATCGTGGCCGACCTTTTCGGCGGTGCGACGGTAGAGTTCGGTGAACTGGGTGAAAGCCTCGGGGTTGCCACCGATGATGGCGAGCATCAGGGGCAGGCCGTAATAGGCAGCGCGGGCGACGGAGTTGGGGGTGCCGCCGACGGCGACCCAGAGCGGCAGCGGGTCCTGGATCGGCTTGGGGTAGATGGCTATGCCGGGGATGGGCTTGGTATGCTCGGAACCTTCCCACTGCACCTTGCCGCCTTCGCGGATTTTGATCAGCTCGGCGAGCTTTTCCTCGAACAGCGTGTCGTAGTCATCGAGCTCGTAGCCGAACAGCGGGAAGCTCTCGATGAACGAGCCGCGGCCGGCCATGATCTCGGCACGGCCGTTGGACAGCAGGTCCAGCGTCGCGAACTGCTGCCAGACGCGGATCGGATCGTCCGAGCTCAGCACGGTGACGGCGGTGGAGAGCCGGATGCGCTTGGTGATGGCGGCGGCGGCGGCGAGGATGGTGACCGGCGCCGAGGCGACGAAATCGGGCCGGTGGTGCTCGCCGAGGCCGTAGAAATCGAGCCCGACTTCATCGGCGAGCTTGATCTCTTCCAGTAGATCACGGAGCCGCTCGGCCGGTGACTGCAGGTGGCCGCCGTTCAGCGGGTCCGGAGTGTTCTCGGCGAAGGAGTAGAGACCGATTTCCATGGCGCGATCCTTGATTGGTGCGCCCTAGATGGCTGTGCATTCTCAGGCGCGCAAGAACGCACAGCCTTGTAACTCAGACGCTGCTGCTTGGCACATATGAGGCTGCCGACGAGGCAGCGGGGGCAGGCGGCGTGTGGCCGGCCTGGCGGTGGATCTCCTCGACCAGCCCGGCGGGCAGCTTGAGCTTGAAGGCGAGGGCCTCGAGATAGGTTCGCTCGGCTTCGGTATCGGGCTGCATGGCGACGAGCGAGGCGGCGTAGATCTCGGAGGCATGCTCCGGGGTATCGGCGCGGGCGACGACGGCATCGAGATCGAGCGGGCTCGCCAGCTCGTCGAAGACGAAGGCCTTCTCCTCCGACGACAGCGGCATGGCTTCGAGGCGCTTGAAGATGCGCTCTTTTTCCTCGGAATCGATCTGGCCGTCGGCCTTGGCGGCGGCAATCATGGCGCGCACCAGGGTCTTGCCGAGTTCCTCGTTCTGATAGGCGGCCTGCGGCGGCGGCACGAACGCATCCTGCGACGGCGCCGGGGCGCCATCCGAAGGGGCGCCGGCCTGCTGCTGGTTCTTCTGGTACTGCTGCCAGGCGGTATAGGCGAGGCCGCCGACCGCAGCGACGGCGCCAAGCTTGGCCGCATTGCCGACGAGTTTCCCCAGCCCGCCGCCCGAGAGAAGCATGCCCGCGGCCAACCCGGCAGCGCCCGTCATGGCGGTGCGCTGCGTGTTGGGATCGGTCTGCAAGGCCTTGATGATGCCGTCGATGTTGAACATGGCTTTTCTCCCGATTTTTATGTTTCCCCACGCAATTAGGTAGCCCCCTCCGGCTGCGCAAGGATGACAAGTTCGCGCAGGGCGGAAAGGTTGCCTTTCTCGGCTCGGTGGTTAGGTTGTGCCGGTCCATGAGGAGGGCCTGAAGGCGATGGCGACCGGTCTCGACGAAATCGACCACAAGCTGCTGGGCCTCTTGCAGGAGGACGACCGGGTGCCCGTCGCCGAGCTCGGAAAAACGCTGGGCGTGGCGCCGTCGACGCTCAACGACCGCATCCGACGCCTGATCAAGATGGGGGTGATCAGCGGCTTCCATGCGCATGTGGACCCCGAGAAGGTCGGCCTCGACCTGTTGGCCTATGTGTTCGTCGGCTGGAGCGATCCGGCGACCGAGAAGCTGTTCCTTGCGGCCATCGCCAAGTCGCCTGAGGTGCTGGAGGCGCACCATGTCACGGGTTCGTGGAACTACCTGATGAAGGTGCGGTTGCGGACGACGCGCGACCTCGAGGGGTTCTTCGCCCAGGTGGTGAAGGAAGTGCCGGGGGTGCAGCGCACCGAGACGCTGATCGTCCTGTCGTCGCCCAAGGAGACCACCCGGATCGAGCCGCCACAACCGCCGGTGTGAGATGGAAAAGCTCGATCTGAAAAAGCAGCACAAGGCGCTCTACGGGGCGCCCAAGGGCAAATTCGAGATCGTCGAAGTGCCGCCGCTGCAATATGTCCGGCTTGATGGCGAGGGCGATCCGAACATCGCGGAGTCCTACCAGTCAGGCGTCACCTGGCTCTATTCGGTGAGCTATGCGATGAAGTTCGCGGCCAAGGTGGAACTTGGCCAGGACTACGTGGTCGGGCCGCTGGAAGCGCTGTGGTGGGCGGACGACATGTCGAGCTTCGTTGCACGTAAGAAGAGCGACTGGCGCTGGACGATCATGATCATGCAGCCGGATTTCGTCACCGCGGCGCTGTTCGGCAAGGCGGTAGAGAGGCCGGAAAGAAGCTCGGCACGCCGCCGTCGAGCCTGCGGTTCGAGAGTTATCACGAGGGACTGTCGGTGCAGACCCTGCATATCGGCAGTTATGACGACGAGGCCCCGACCCTGGCGCGGCTGCACCAGGAGTTTCTGCCGGTGAACGGGCTCATGGAGACCGGTCATCACCACGAGATCTACCTGTCCGACCCGCGCAGGCTGCCGGCCGAGAAGCTCAAGACCATCCTCCGGCAGCCGGTGAAGCGGGTCTGATGCCACTGGTTCAGCCGCGGTTCAGGCGCAAACCCGCAGAGGGCCCGCGCCGAGACTAGGGAGCGACCTATGATCATTCGTGTTGCCGCATTCGCCTTTTCCGCCAGCCTTGCCGCACCGGCGCTCGCTAACGGGGTGATCTCCGAGTTTCCGGCGGGCGGGGTGGTGTTCAAAGAGGCGGCCAACATCGCCATCGCCCCGCGAGGACCTTTACCTCAGCATCCGCGAGGTGCGGGTGCGCTACGAGTATCGCTCGGACGCGACTTCGACCGAAACCCACACCATCGGCTTTCCGATGCCGGTGGTGCCGCTGGATGGTGGTCCGGACTATCTGGGCAGCGGCAGTGTCGAAGACCTCACCGATCCGCGGAACTACATGAACTTCGTGGTGAAAGTGAACGGCAAGCCGGTTGAGGCGAAGCTGCACGAGTTCGCTCAGCTCGATGGCAAGGACATCACGGCGGAATTGCTGACGACGGGCCTTGCTCCACTGATGCTGGGGAAAAAGTTCGATCCGACTCAGTTCGACCGCCCGACGCTCGACGCGCTGGTGGCGAAGGGCTGGTTGGCGGGCGCGCCGCAGGTTGCCGAAGAGTTCTGGTGGCCGAACTGGAGCTACCAGGCGATCTATGAGTGGGAGCAGGATTTCGCGCCCGTGAGACGGTGGTCGAGATCAGCTACACGCCGCTAAACGGATATCCCGGCGACATCGGGCAGGTCTACGAGGGTGGCGGGGAGTATGAGGATTCGGACTGGGCCACGAAGACGAGGGCCGAGTACTGCATCGACGATGCGGTGATAAACGCGGTGAAGCGCCACAGGGAAAAGGGCGGCTACGAGGTGGTGACGCAGGGCTACATCCTCACCACCGGCAATCTGTGGAAAGGTCCGATCGAGGAGTTCAACCTCGTCGTCGACAAGGCCGATCCAGCTGAGGGGATAGAGAACCTCGACCTGGTGGCCTTTTGCCCGCTCGAAGCCAAGAAGATCAGCGAGACCCAGTTCGCCTGGCACGCGTTGAATTTCGTACCCGATCGCCACATGCGGGTGCTCTACTACAACTTCTACGACTACGAGCCGTGAAAAAGCCCCGGCAGGCTGCCGGGGCTCAGGGGAAGCTTTCGAAGCTAAGTGACGTGTGCTGTTATTATCGTTGTCGTCTGCGGTGCGGTTACTGAGCCGCGGGGGCTTCAGTAGCCGGAGCCGGAGCTTCTACCGCCGGGGCCGGAGCCTCGGTCGCCGGAGCGGCTTCAACCGGAGCCGGCTCAGCGGCCGGAGCCATAGGAGTGGTCTCAGTGCCGGTTGCCGGAGCCTCGGTCATCGGAGCCGGGGTCGTGCCGGTAGCCGGAGCTTCGATCACCGGCGTATTGTTTACGGTCGTCGTCGACGGGCCAGAATTGGCCGAGAAGACGAGGTAGCCGATTGCGAGCAACGCAAGCGCCACGATGATGCCTACGAACCAGCCGGTAGCGCTAGACTCGCGGGTGTAGGTCGTGCGGGTGGTGTCGTCGCTCGAGTAGACGGTATCGCGTTCGGGGACAGCCATGATCAAGCTCCTTTGTTTGAGTACCGTATGGCCCAATAACTCGGCAGCTGCGGGAATTGTTCCCACAAACATGATCAATTGCGGAATTGATTCAGTCCTGCCGCGCAAGGCTCTGGCCAATAAGGCGAATTCAGCCCGCAACAGATGAAGAAAACCTGTTGCCGGAACGTCAGGTTTCAGACGATTTTGCAGCTTTCTCGTCGCTGGAGCGGTTCATCTTGCCGATCGACTTGGTCTGAGCTGAGACGCGATCTATGAAGGCGAGGAACAAAGCGGAGACCACGAAGGCCAAGTGGATGAAGGTGAACCACATCAGCTGCTCGGTGCTGTAGTTGGTCACGTTCAGGAACACCTGCAGCAGGTGGATCGAGGAGATGGCGACGATGGTCGAGGCCACCTTGATCTTCAGCGAGCCAGCGTCGATTTCGCCCAGCCAGTGCACGGCATCACCATCGTCGAAGCGCGAGACGTAGTTCTCGTAACCCGAGATGATCACCATGACGACGAGGCTGGCGACCAGCGCGGCGTCGATCAAGGCCAACATTTTCAGGATCGCGTCGGACTCGTCGATGGTGAAGACATGGCTGACGAAATCCCAGAGCTTCACCCCAAAAGTCGCCGCGTAGACCGCCAGCGCGACCGCCAGCCCGAGATAGAACAGCACCAGCAGCCAGCGCGAGGCGAGGATCACCGTTTCGATGATGAGTTCGAGACGCTTGGGCATGTTGGCTCCGGCACGATTTTCGTGAACGAGGGATAGCGGATTTTGAGTGGGAGGCAAGGGGTTGGGGTGACGCAGTTGGGGGGCGTCCAGCAATGCATCTCCAGTCTTTGCCACATCCACCGGCCGTCATCCCCGCGAAAGCGGGGACCCAGTGCTCCGACTGAGCAACTCACTCCCATCTCTCCCACCCGGCCGTGAAAGACCGGATGGGCTGTGCCTCCGGACCGTCCGAGCAGTGGGCCCCGGCCTTCGCCGGGGTGACGGCCGGTGGGTTACGCTGGGACGAAGAGCGAACCTACGCCCCAAACCAAACGAGCCGGGGATTGCTCCCCGGCCCGTCCGTCAGTTCAGGCGGTTGCCTCAGTTCTTGTCGGCAACCGTGATCAGCGAGGTGATGCGCTTGATCGAGACGCGGCGGTTGAGCTTTTCGGCCGCCTCGGTCTTCACCTTCAGGTAGCGCTCGCCGTAGCCCTGTGTAACCAGGTTCTCGGGCGGCACGTCGTAGAAGTCGGTCAGGATACGGGCGACGGTAGCAGCGCGCTGGTCCGAGAGGATCAGGTTCGGCTGGTCGCCACCCACGGCATCGGTGTGGCCTTCGATGAGGAAGGTTTCGCCCGGGTTGTCCTCGAGGATCGCCAGCATGCCGTTGGCCACCTTGCTGAGCGCCCCGACCTGGCTACGGGCGATGGTCGCCGCACCCGAGTCGAAGGTCAGCCCGCCGACTTCGACGCGACGTACCGAGTCACGGATGCGGGCCGAACGCTTCACTTCCTCGATGCTGTAGATCTTGCGGACCTGCTCCACCGGGGGTTCGCGGAAGAACAGTTCGACCTCTTCCTCGTCGGCGTCGTCTGCGTCGAGGATGTAGTCGCGGATCGGGATGGTCAGGCGCAGCGGAGGCAGGTCGTCGCCCGGGTCGCGCCAGTTGCCGAAGTAGTCGTCATCCTCTTCGAAATCGTCCTCGTCCTGATAGGCGAGGATGTACTCGCGGCCGTCGGGCATGATGCGCGAACGCTTCAGCACGTTACCCCACTTGTCGCGGATGGTGACGATCTGCACGCCGTTCGGGCGCTCGATGGTCTCCTTCACGCGGCCGCCGGGCAGGCGCTGGTAGTAGACCTCGTCCTCATCGCTGTCGCGGATGCGGTCGAAATCCTGGGCCGGGTTCGAGATGATCAGGTTGACGCCGATCTGGAAGATGAAGCCCGAGTTGGTGAAGTTGTTGCCTGGCTTGCCGCCACCACCACCGCCGCCGCCAGTGTTGTTATTGTTATTGTTATTCGAGTTATTATTGTTGGTGACGTTCGTCGTGTTGTTCGTGACGGTGGTGGTGTTCGTCACGTTGGTGATGTTGTTGATGATGGTGACGTTCTGCGGCACCTCCATCTGTGGCAAGGCGTCGACGGCGATCTGTTCGCCTTCCATCTTGGCCAGCGACTGCACCTCGATCGGAGCAATGTCGGCCTGAGCACCCTTGTCGTCGGTCGGCGGGGGAGCAACGGGCTCCTCCGAAACAGCCGGCTGTTCAGCAGGCGCCTGGCCATCGACGACGCTGGTGGCGAAGTCCTTAGCACTGTCGAGCACCGGCGCCGCTTCTTCAGGGGCAACCGACTCGGGCAGCACTTCGACGGCCTGCGGGGTCACCGTTTCCTGGGAACCAGGGAGTTCGGCGATCGGCGTGGTCTCCGGCTCGGTCGCGGCCGCTACTTCCGGCACCGGCGGCAGGGTGATGCCAAACTGCGTCAGGCACTGGGCTACGTCGGTGACGCCCAGGGCGGCGCAGATATCGGCGAACTGCTTGTTGGCAGCCTCGATGGTCGACTGGCCGGAAGCATCGCCGGCCTCGAGCTGGCCGATACCGACATTGTAGAGTTCGACGGCGGTACCAAGCTGGTCCTGTGCCGCGGCAATCGGATCGACTGCATTGGCATCGGCTGGCTGGTCGGTCGGGCCGGCCTCGGCGGCGGGCTGGTCAGCAGGCTGCTCGGCCGGCTGCTCAGCAGCAGGTTCAGCCGGCTGTTCTGCCGGAGGTTCCGGCAGCGGCGGCAGGTCCTGGCCGATGCAGGACTTGATATCCGCATAGCCATTGGCGGTGCAGAGTTCCTGGATCTTCGCGGCGGCAGCGT
>JBKJMF010000146.1:0-4557 GCA_046596525.1 Devosia sp.
GACGGGCTGACCACGGGCGAGCTCAACGCGGCGAACGACGGCTAGCCAAATCCAGACACGGCGTCGGTCGTCCGACGTCGTGCACCAGCTTGTGCGGCTGTCGCTGAAGATTACGCCAACAAATAGTTCACTCATATTCTGCGATGCCTCGTCTGGTAATTTACTGCCGTGGCATCAGGCAAAGATCGCAATGCATCGGGCGACAACCCCCAAGCTTTGCGAGTCACGTTGCTGTCTCAACTGCCGCAATTGGCGGGAGGGCGGAGCGTGGGGAGGCAATTGGCTGGGCTGCTACGGCGGACGAACGAGCCGGGCGTGCTTTACAATTTCGGTAACGTGCTAGGGTTTTCTGCCGGGCTGATCGCTGCAGCGTGGCCTCACGGCGTGGGGGCCAGCGGTGGAACGGTTGTCGATGGCATGATCCGGCACCTGGCGGGCAGCCATACCGCCTTGGAGCTAACCGTTGCCACCGCGATCTTCTTCTGGGGCGGCATCGTCTACAGCCGGGCCTGGGCCAATGGCGCGCCACCCGATGCGGTGTTGAACCGGCAGGGCGACCTGTGGTCTGCGGCGGGGGCAGTGTGCCTGGCGTTCGGGCTGTTCATTCTCGGCAACCCGCTGCTGGCGATGACCGCCGGGGTGCTGCATGCCTTTGGCAAGCTCGGCAGCGCCTGGGGTGGCGAGGCGAGGCTACGCGTCGCTGGCCTGTCGTTGAGCGTTGGCGGCCTCTGCAAGGATTTGGTGCTGGTCAGCCGGGTACCGGCAGTACTGTCAGCGGCAGTCGGCTTTGCCGGCGACGCGCTGTCAGCCAGCGTCATCGTGTGCTGCCTGCTGTGGGCGCGGGCCGATTGGCTGCTGCTTTCGCCGGACGGGGTGATCCGGCGTGGGTTCCAGGCGCGGCGGCCTGGCTAGGTGCGAGGCAGAAAAATCAAAGGGGCCGCCCGTCTCACTCGGGCGACCCCTGATTTTGGCGGTCTAGCCGGCCGGTTCGGCCGCACGCTCGAATCGGAAAAGTCTTAACCCTTTCCTGAGCGCCGTTCTGACTAGATCTTGGCGACGCACACCTTGCCGACACCTGCATTCTTGGTGCCGAGCTTGGCAGCGGCTGCCTTGCTGAGATCAATAATGCGGCCCTTGATGAAGGGCCCGCGGTCGTTGATCGTTACCTTGATCGATTTGCCCGTGCGCTGATCCGTGACTTTCACGACAGAGCCGAGCGGGAGAGTCTTGTGGGCGGCGGTCATCGCATTTTCGTTGAACCTCTCGCCCGAGGCCGTCTTCTTGCCGTGGAAACCCGGTCCATACCAGGACGCCCCACCGCACTGGCCGGCTGCCATAGTACCCGTGACGGAGAGAACGAGACCCGTCACCGCGGCTGCAGCGACCATAACGATTTTCTTGCTCAACCTTGGACTACTCACGCTTGTTTTCGATGGGCGGAGAAGGCTTTGGCGGTGTGGCGACAATATGAACCGAAAATGAACACGGCCCTTCGAAGTGGAACCGTTGCGGAAATGCATCAGTAGCACTACCGGCGCTCGGGACGATTTTGCGCGAGATTCCAGAAACTTGTCGGATCTTCACCAAGACTCGGGAAGCCATACCGGGTGCGACGATTTTTCAGTTCCGGGTACGTACATCAGCGGCGAGATTGGCTGGCACGGGAGCAATTGTGGCGCGATCAGGTCAGGAACGGCTGCGTTCAGCGGTTCCCGTCGTGCCGCAATCACCCTGTTGGGGGGCCGAAATGCCAATCGCCCCGTCCCTCCCGAAGCATGCAGATTCCCATTTTTGACCAATTGATAAAACTTTTGAGCTGCGTTAGCGTCCTAGTCTGGAATGGCTCTAAAGGAGAGGGAGCTGCCGATGAGCGGGGGAATGCTCAAGCAAGGCATCGCACCGGGACGTCTCGAACCCGGACAGTACGCACGCAACTTTTCCGACCTGCATCCGGCACTCGACCGGCACGAGGCCTTTGTCGAGGCCGACCGCTGCTACTTCTGTTTCGATGCGCCATGCATGAACGCCTGCCCGACCGAGATCGACATCCCGTTGTTCATCCGCGAGATCTCGACCGACAATCCGCTGGGCGCGGCAGAGACGATCTTCGAACAGAACATCCTGGGTGGCATGTGCGCCCGCGTCTGCCCCACCGAGCAGTTGTGCGAGGACGCCTGCGTCCGCATGGAGGCCGAGGGCAAGCCGGTGAAGATCGGCCAGTTGCAACGTTACGCCACCGACATCGCGATGGCGGAGAACGCGCAGTTCTTCACCCGCGCCGCCCCGACCGGCAAGAAGATCGCCGAGGTTGGCGCCGGTCCGTCAGGGCTCGCGGCAGCGCACCGGCTCGCCGTGCATGGGCACGACGTGATGGTGTATGACGCGCGACCCAAGGCGGGCGGACTCAATGAGTATGGGATCGCGTCGTACAAGACGCCGGACGGCTTCGCGCAGGCCGAGGTCGACTATGTGACCGCGATCGGCGGCATCGATATCGAACTGGGCCAGGCGCTGGGGCGCGAGCTGTCGCTCGACGGGCTGCTTGCGAGCCATGACGCGGTGTTTCTCGGTGTCGGTCTAGGCGGCGTCAACGCGCTGCGGGCCGAGGGTGAAAACGACGGTTCGCACGGGCTAGCCGACGCGGTGGATTTCATCGCCGAGTTGCGCCAGAGCACGGATCTCTCGTCGCTGCCGGTTGGCCGGCGGGTGGTGGTGATCGGCGGCGGCATGACGGCGATCGATGCCGGTGTGCAGTCGAAGCTGCTGGGCGCCGAGGAAGTGACCATCTGCTACCGCCGCGGGCAGGAGCACATGAACGCCTCGAGTTTCGAGCAGGATCTCGCGGCGTCGAAGGGCGTCACCATCCGGCACTGGCTGCAGCCCAAGCGGGTGCTGAGCGAGAACGGCAAGATCACCGGCATCGAGCTCGAGTACACCGAACTCAAGGATGGGCGCCTCACCGGTATGGGTCACACCCTGACACTGCCGGCGGACCAGGTGTTCAAGGCAATCGGCCAAACACTCGAGGACGAGACGGCGGCAGGACTGACGCTCTCTGCCGGACGGATCGAGACCGATGCCGAGGGCCGCACCTCGCGAGCCGGCGTGTGGGCCGGCGGCGATTGTGTCACCGCTGGTGACGACCTGACGGTAACCGCAGTGGCGCAGGGGCGCGACGCGGCCGAGAGCATCAACCGCTATCTCGCTGGAAACTGAGGGAGTTAAGCCATGGCTGACATCCGCAATAATTTCGTCGGGATCAAATCGCCCAACCCATTCTGGCTGGCCTCGGCGCCGCCGACCGACAAGGCGTACAATGTCGAGCGCGCGTTTCGGGCGAGCTGGGGCGGTGTGGTGTGGAAGACGCTGGGCGAGGAAGGCCCGCCGGTGGTCAACGTCAACGGGCCGCGCTACGGCGCGATCTGGGGCGCCGACCGGCGGCTGCTCGGTTTCAACAATATCGAGCTGATCACCGATCGCGACCTGCAAAAGAACCTGCAGGAGATCAAACAGGTCAAGAAGAACTGGCCGGACCGGGCGGTGGTCGTCTCGTTGATGGTGCCGCTCGACGAAGAAAGCTGGAAATCCATTCTCGCCGTGGTCGAAGAGACCGAGGCCGATGGCGTCGAGCTCAATTTCGGCTGCCCGCACGGGATGAGCGAGCGCGGCATGGGCGCGGCCGTTGGCCAGGTGCCCGAATATATCGAGATGATCGTGCGCTGGTGTAAAGCACATACGCGCATGCCGGTGATCACCAAGCTGACGCCGAACGTCACCGACGTGCGCCGCCCGGCGCGCGCGGCGAAGAACGGCGGCACCGATGCGGTGTCGCTGATCAACACCATCAACTCGATCACTGGCGTCGATCTCGACAATTTCGCGCCGATGCCGACGATCGACGGCAAGGGCACGCATGGCGGCTATTGCGGCCCGGCGGCCAAGCCCATCGCGCTGCACATGGTGGCCGATATCGCCCGTGACGCCGAGACCTATGGGCTGCCGATCTCGGGCATCGGCGGCATCACCACATGGCGCGACGCGGCCGAGTTCATGGCGCTCGGCGCAGGCAACGTGCAGGTCTGCACGGCGGCGATGGTCTATGGCTTCAAGATCGTCGAGGAGATGATCTCGGGGCTCTCGAACTGGATGGACGAGAAGGGCCACGCGACGCTCGACGACTTCACCGGGCGTGCGGTGCGCAACGTCACCGACTGGCAGTATCTCAACCTCAACTACATCACCAAGGCGCGGATCGACCAGGAGAAGTGCATCAGCTGCGGCCGCTGCCACATCGCCTGCGAGGACACCTCGCACCAGGCGATCACCAAGGAGAAGGACGGCAAGCGCCACTTCGAGGTGATGGACGACGAGTGCGTCGGGTGTAACCTCTGCGTCAATGTCTGCCCGGTGGAAGACTGCATCACCATGATCCAGCTGGAGCCGGACATGTTGGACCAGCGCACCAAGAAGGTGGTGGAGCCGACCTACGCCAACTGGACCACGCACCCGAACAACCCGATGCGCAAGGTCGAGCCGGCGGAGTAAGTTGGCGAGCAG
>JBKJMF010000165.1:0-4405 GCA_046596525.1 Devosia sp.
CGTCCGTGCTTAGCGCACGGCGTGCGACCGCTTCCTCATGGTCCCCGCAAAAACTCCGAACAGTTCCGGCGTGGCGACGGCCTTCATATTGCGGACTACCCGCGTGGTCGAAGCCACGCCGGAACCGCCCGATCTTTGAATCTACCGAAGCCTAAGGGCTGTCGGGCGCATCGTCGCGCCCTCAGCTCGCCGCCAGCGACGCCAGCAGTGCCGCCGTCTCTGCATCCGCGGGGAGGAACGCCTCGATGACCAGTTCGCTCAGCGTGATCTCGGTCGGCGTACCGAACACGGTGGTGGTGGAGATGAAGCTGGCGACGGCGTCGCCGAAGCGCATCTTCATCGGCACGAATACGCCGCCATGCTCTTCGCGGCCTTCGTGGCCGGCCGGGATGCCAGCGATGGTGCGCAGCTCTTCCAGCAGGTCGGCGATGACGGGATCGCCGCTGGCTTCGAGCTGCGCGGCCACCCGGCGCAGGATGTCGCGGGCCCATTCGTCGTAGTTGACGATCAGCTTCCCCAGCCCCTCCGGGTGAAGGCTGAGGCGAAGCACGTTGATCGGCTCCTGCAACAGTTCGGGATTGGTGACCTGTGCGAGGAACGGCGCCGCAGCGGCGTTCGCCGACACCAGGTTCCAGCCGCGATCGACGGCGATCGCCACATATGGCTCGTACGCCTTGAGCACCAAATCAACCGCGGCGCGTGCGGGTGCAAGATCCGGATGGTCGAGCCGGCGTTCGAGGTAGACCGGTGCATATCCGGCAGCCAGCAGCATCAGGTTGCGGATGCGGAGCGGTACACCGAGGCCAGCGGCGATGCGCAGCACGACTTCGCGGCTGGGGCTCGAGCGACCGCTCTCGATGAAACTGAGGTGCTTCTGGCTGAGTTCGATCTCGAGCGCCAGCGCCAGCTGGCTGAAGCGCCGGTGTTGCCGCCAGTCGCGGATGTAATCGCCGATGGAACGGTCGGAGGCCGTGGCTTGTGCGTGTGTCATGTCGAGAACCCTACCCGCTCGCGTCGCCGGTTCAATTACCTCTGCGTTAGTTGAGATGAGGAAGCGGGAGGTAGAAATGTGTCGCCGTCACTGAGTAACCCCGACGGAGAAAACCGAAATGAACCTCATCCGCTTCGCCCTTGTCGCTGATGCCGCTGCGACTGTTGCCACCGGCACGCTGCTCGCCGTCGGCGGCAGTCTCCTCGAAGGCCTGACCGGCCTGCCGGCCACCGCGACCACGCCGCTCGGCGTATTCCTGATCGCCTTCGCTGCCTTCGTCGCCTGGGTGGGCCTGAAGCGGCAGACCCCGCAAGGCGCCGCCATGCTGATCGTCCTCGTCAACGCCGCCTGGGTCATCGGCAGCCTCATCGTGCTGCTCGCCGGCACCTGGGCGCTAACCCTGCTCGGCGTCGCCTTCCTCGTCGCCCAGGCACTGGCCGTGACGGCCCTCGCCGCATTGCAGTGGATGGGCCTCGGCCGGACCCGCGCTCTGGCCTGAAGAAGCTGCGCCGGAAACAAAAAGGGCCGGGCACTGAGCCCGGCCTTTCGTTCTTACTGGAAGGCCAGCGCCTTGGCCTGCTTCACGCCGGGCAGACCGGCGATCTCCTCCAGTTGCTTGGCATTCACCGAACCATCGATCGACAGCAACGCAATAGCATCGCCACCCACCTCGGCGCGGCCGAGGTTGAAGTTGGCGATATTGATGCCGAGGTTGCCGAGCAGCGTGCCGAGGCGACCGATGTGGCCGGGCTTGTCCTCGTTGGTGACGTAGAGCATCGCCGGGGTCAGCTCGGCATCCATGTTGATGCCTTTGACCTGGATGATCCGCGGCTTGCCGTTGGCGAAGATGGTGCCGGCAAGTCCCCGCTCCTGCCGCTCGGTGATCACCGTGAGGCGGATATAGCCCTCATAGGCACCCTGCTGGTCGCGCGTGATGATCTCGACATTGATGCCGCGATCCTTGGCGATCTGCGGGGCAGAAACCATATTCACTTCAGCCACTTGCGGCTTCAGCACACCGTTGATCGCCGCTGCAGTCATCGGCTTGGTGTTGAGCGCGGAGACGTTGCCCTCGTACTCGATGCGGATGCCCTTGATCGAGGTCTCGGTCAGTTGGCCGGCGAACGAGCCCAGCGCTTCGGCGAGCTTGATCCACGGGGTGAGGCGCGGTGCTTCCTCGGCGGTGATCGACGGGAAGTTCAGTGCGTTGGCGATCTCGCCGGTGTTGAGATAGGCCGAAATCTGCTCGGCTACCTGCAGCGCCACATTCTCCTGCGCCTCGGTAGTCGAGGCGCCGAGATGCGGTGTGGCGATGAAATTGGCCAGCTCGAACAACGGGTTGTTCTCGGCCGGCTCCTCGACGAACACGTCGAACGCCGCGCCGGCAACCTTGCCGGCCTTCAGCGCATCGTAGAGCGCCTTTTCGTCGACGAGGCCGCCACGGGCGCAGTTGATGATCCGCACGCCGGGCTTCATTTTTTCGATCGCGGCGGCGTCGATGATGTTGCGGGTGGCATCGATCAGCGGCGTGTGCAGGGTGATGAAATCGGCCCGCTTCAGCAGCTCGTCAAGTTCAACTTTCTCGACCCCAAGTGTCTGCGCGCGTTCCGGAGTAAGGAATGGGTCGAAAGCGATGACTTTCATCCGCAGACCTTGCGCACGATCAACAACGATCGAGCCGATATTGCCAGCGCCGATGAGGCCGAGGGTCTTGTTAGTGACTTCGACGCCCATGAAGCGGTTCTTTTCCCACTTCGAGGCCTTGGTCGAGGCGTCGGCTTCGGGGATCTGGCGGGCGAGCGACAGCATCAAGCTGATGGCGTGCTCGGCGGTGGTGATCGAGTTGCCGAAGGGCGTGTTCATCACGATGATGCCCTTCTTGGTCGCGGCCGGAATATCGACATTGTCGACGCCGATGCCGGCGCGGCCGATGACCTTCAAGTTCTTGGCCGCGCTGATGATTTTCTCGGTGACCTTGGTCGCCGAGCGGATCGCGAGGCCATCGTACTGGCCTATCACCTCGAGCAGCTTGTCCTTGTCCTTGCCGAGATCCGGCAGGTAGTCGACCTCGATATTGTTGTCCTTGAATATCTGGACGGCCGTCTTCGACAGCTTGTCCGAAACGAGCACTTTGGGCATGTCGCCACCTGTTTGCCACGCCGATGAACGGCGGATGAACTATAAATGGATGGAAAGCACCGGCCCGGTTACAACCAAAGCCGGCGCTATTTCGTGAAATTAGGCGGCAGCCTTGGCGAGCGCCGCCTTCTCCGTCGCGAAGGCGAAATCGAGCCACGGCGTCAGCGCCGCGAGGCTATCGGCATCGACGGTCGAGCCGGCCCAGATGCGCAGGCCCGTCGGAGCATCGCGATAGCCGCCGATGTCATAGGCGACGCCGGCCTTGTCCAGCCGCGAGACGATCGCCTTGGCAAATGCCGCCTGTGCGTCTTCGGAGAGCGCGATGATCTCCGGATCGGAGATGACGAGGCAGACCGAAGTGTTCGAGCGCTCGTTGGCGTTCTTGGCGAGGAAATCGACCCACGGGGTGCTCTTCACCCAGTCGTTCAGCACCTTGAAGTTGGCATTGGCGCGCGCCTGCATACCCTTGAGACCGCCGACGGTCTTGCCCCACTCCATCGCATCGACCGCGTCCTCGATGCAGAGCATCGAAACGGTGTTGATGGTAGCGCCCTCGAAGATATCGGCCATGAGCTTGCCGCCCTTGGTCATGCGGAAAATCTTGGGCAGCGGACGATCCGGCTTGAAGGTCTCGAGCCGTTCGACGGCGCGGGGGCTGAGGATCAGGATGCCGTGCGCAGCTTCACCGCCGAGCGCCTTCTGCCAGGAGAAGGTGACGACATCGAGCTTTGCGAAATTGAGGTTCTGCGCGAAGGCCGCCGAGGTGGCGTCGCAGATGGTGAGGCCCTTGCGGTCGGCCGGGATCCAGTCGGCGTTCGGCACGCGGACGCCCGAAGTGGTGCCATTCCAGGTGAACACCACGTCGTTGTCGAAGTTGACGGTCGAGAGGTCCGGCAACTCGCCATAGGGTGCGGTCAGGGTACGGACGTTCTGGAGCTTGAGCTGCTTCTGGACGTCGGTAACCCAGCCCTCGCCGAACGATTCCCAGGCCAGCATGTCGACGCCGCGGGCGCCGAGCATCGACCACAGCGCCATCTCGACGGCGCCGGTATCGGAAGCGGGGACGATGCCGATCAGGTAGTCGGCCGGAACTTCGAGCAGCTCGCGGGTCAGCGCGATGGCTTTCTCGATGCGCTGCTTGGCGGGCTTGGCCCGGTGCGAGCGGCCGACCAGCGCGTCGGCAAGCACGTTCACCGTCCAGCCAGGACGTTTGGCACAGGGGCCCGACGAAAAATTGGGGTTAGCCGGTTTTACCGCCGGCGCGGTGAGCATGTC
>JBKJMF010000243.1:0-5333 GCA_046596525.1 Devosia sp.
CTTCAGCATATGGATAAAGCGCGGGTGGTTGGACGAAGGGTTGGCGCCGATGACGAAGATCAGGTCGGCGCCGGTCAGGTCCTCGAGCTCGACTGTCGCGGTGCCCTTGCCGATGGTGGTGGCCAGCCCCTCGCTGGTCGCCTGGTGGCAGTAGTACGAGCAGTTATTGACGTTGTTGGTGCCGAACACCCGGGCCAGCAACTGGAACACGAAGCCGGCCTCGTTCGACGAGCGGCCGGAGGAGTAAAAGAAGCTGCGGCTGGGATCGGTGGTCTTCAGCTGCGCCGCCGCGTGGGCGATGGCGAAATCCCAGTTCACCGGCTCGAACCGGTCGGTGCCCGCCGCCTTGAATAGCGGGGTGTTGAGGCGGCCGAGCCGCTCCATCTCTCGACCCGAGAGCTGTTGCAGGTCGCTCAACGGATGGGTGAATGCCTCGTTGGGGATCGCCGGCTGGATGTCGGTCGATTGCGCCTGCACCGACTTGTTGCAGACCGACGGGAACTCACCGAGCTCATTGGTCATCCCGCCCTTCTGCCCGCCCATGCCATAGGCGCAGGCCTTGCAGGTGTTCTTCGCCGTCAGCGCCTTAGCCGCCTTGCCAAGCCCGATCTTGCGGATGGTCTCGACCGTATAGAGCAGCTTCTTGGGGCCACCGCCGACGATGCGGGGCCGGTCGTCGATAGACATGGGAACTCCTCGTTGCGGGGAGGTTAGCATCTCGATATCGAGGCTCACACCCCTCACCCGTCTCGCGCTGCGCGCGATCCACCCTCTCCCCGACGGGGAGAGGAATGGCACCGAGTTCTCGGGTCCTTCTGTTCTTCTCCCCGTCGGGGAGAAGGTGGCGCATAGCGCCGGATGAGGGGTGCCAGGCACATGTCCTTTTCTGTCCGCTTCTTGACCTGTGCGTGCCTTTCGCGGCACCTTTCAGCCTCGTACCCTCGGCACATCAACCTGACCCACGAGGCTAGAAATGTCCGATACTGCCGTTCTCGTCATCGACGCCCAGGAATCGTTCCGGCAGCGCCAGAACTGGTTCGAGACCGATTACGCCAGCTATCTCCGGAATCAGCAGGCGCTGATCGATGGGGCGCGGGCCAAGGGCTACGCCGTGGTCCGCGTGCTGCATGTCGAGCCCGAGGGCATCTTCTCGCTGGCTTCCGGCTTCGTCCGGCCGCTGGCTGAACTGCAACTGACGCCGGATGCGGAATTCCACAAGACCCGGCACTCGGCGCTGGTCGGCTCCGGGCTCGATGTCTGGCTCACCGAGAACGGCATCCGCCGGCTGATTGTCTCTGGCATCCGCACCGAGCAGTGCTGCGAGACGACGACCCGGCACGCCTCCGATCTCGGCTGGCAGGTCGACTATGTCACCGAGACGACCCACACCATGGCGCTGACCGACAAGACCGGCCGCACCTGGAGCGTCGAGGAGCTGAAGGCCCGCACCGCCGCGGTGCTCGATGGCCGCTTCGCGCGGGTCTGCACCATCGCCGACGCCTTGGCCGGCGCGCCCAAGGCCGCCGCCGCATGAACCCTGTCCCGTGTAGAATCCCGGTCTATGTCGTGCTGCCGGCGCGGACGCTTCTGCTCGATGTAGCGGGGCCGATGGAGGCGCTGCGCAAAGCCAACCAACTGCAATCCGAGGTGGCGTTCGATGTCCGCTATGTCGGCGCCCTGCCCGAGGTCACCAGCTCGATCGGACTGCGGGTCTCGGGCATCGAACCGCTACCCGAGGCGATCGAGGACGGCGCGATGGTGGTGCTGTCAGGCGATACCGAGATCATCCTCGGGGCCGAGCGGCTGGGCGAGATCGAAGCCCCGCTGGCGGGCTCGGACCAGGTCGTCGACTGGCTGCGCACCAACATCAGGCCGGGCATCCGGCTGGTGTCGATTTGCTCGGGCGCCCTGCTGGCGGCGCGAGCGGGGCTGCTCGATGGGCATGCCTGCACCACGCATTTCACCGACTGCGCGCTGCTGGCGGAGACTGCACCCACCGCCCGGGTGCTGGAGAACCGGCTCTATGTCGAGGACGGCGAGCGCTACACCAGCGCCGGGATCACCGCCGGCATCGACCTGATGCTGCACATCATCGGCCAACTGGTGAGCCCGGCTACGGCTGCGGCAGTGGCGCGCTACCTCGTCGTTTACCTGCGCCGCGCCGGCACCGACCCGCAGCTGTCGCCGTGGCTGGAGGGGCGCAACCACATCCACCCTGCGATCCACCGGGTGCAGGACGCCATCACGGCCGATCCGGCCCGCGACTGGTCGCTGGAGACACTGGCGGGCATCGCCTTCGCCAGCCCGCGCCATGTCTCGCGTCTGTTCAACGACCACGCCGGAATGAGCATCCCAGACTATGTGAACCGCCTCCGTGTGGCGCTGGCGCAGCAGCTCCTGAACGAGACGCGGCTCGACATGGAGCGCGTCGCCGAGCGCTCGGGCTTCGCCTCATCCCGGCAACTCCGCCGCGCCTGGGGCCGGATCAACCCGACCCCGCCGAGTGCGGCGCGGCGGATAGCGCTAGCGAGTTAGTGGAACGGGAACCCTCGATCAGCGTTTGTGCCAAAAGCACACCGGGAGCATCAGGAGGGTCCTTCAAGTGCAAGCTTCATATGCTTATGCTACGCCGATGAGCGATCCATTCGAACTCGTGGCAAAGGGTGATCTGGACGGCCTGCGCGCGGCCCTGTCCTATGATCCGGGCTCGGTGCACGGCCGCCATTCGAGCGGCGCTTCGCTGGTCGCCTGGGCCGCCTATATGGGCAATGTCGGCGCCATTTCCGCCATCCGCGCGCAGCTGGAGGATATCGATCCGCACGAGGCGATCATCCTCAAGGACGGCGAACGGCTGGAGGCGGCGCTGGCCGAGGGCTGGGACTGCAACCTGCTGTCGCGCGACGGCTTCACCCCGCTGGGCTTGGCTGCCTTCTTCGACAATGTCGAGGCGTTCGAGCTGCTGCTGCCGCTGACCCGCGACGTCAACGAGGCGGCCAAGAACCCGCAAAAGGTGGCGGCTCTGCACGCCGCCACCGCCAAGCGCAACGCGCCGATGGTGGAAAAACTGCTGCGCGCCGGCGCCGACCCCAACCAGGTGCAGGCCGACGGCTTCACCCCGTTGCACGCCGCTGCCATGCATGGCGACACCGCCATCGTCGGCATGTTGTTGCTGTTCGGCGCGGATCCCAGCCGGCAAAGCGCCAAGGGGCAGGATGCAGCGGCCCTGGCACGCCAGGGCGGGCATGAGTGGCTGGCAAAGCGGTTGGAACACGCCGGCGACTGACACCCGCATTACGACCGTCCGCGCACGGCAACGTTACGCCGAGTTAATGTGCACCGGCACATGGCGATGCTATCGTTCGCGGTGTTCTGCCCCTGATCCGGCATGGGGCACATCTCTTTGGGAATCGGTCGCTTGTTCAGGCAATTGCTGCTTTCGCTCGTCGTTTTGGGGGCGGCCGCGGCCGCATACGTCTTCTTCGTGCCCGGTGCGCCGGAGACTCTGGCCCGCTTTGGGATCACCTTGCCTTTCGGCGAGCCTGCCGAGGCCGCTACTGCACCTGCGGGGGCGCAGGCCCAGCAGCAGGGCGGCCAGCGCGCCGGTGGGCGCGGCGGCAACCGCTCGCTCGTCGTAGTCACGGCCCCGGTGCTGCTGGCGACGATCAACGACAAGCTGACCTCGATCGGCGAAGGCGCCGCGGCCCATTCGGTCACCGTGGTGTCGCCGGCCGGCGGCACGCTGACCGAACTGCTGGCGCGGCCGGGTGAGACGGTGACCGCGGGCGCGGTGATCGGCCGGCTCGATGCCGATGCCGAGCAGATCGCGCAGGAGCGCGCCAAGCTGGCCTTCGACGACGCAGAGACGGCCCTCGATCGCACCAATGAGCTGGCCAAGGCCAGCAACACCACTACGGTGCAAGTGGCGGCAGCGCAACTGGCGTTCAACAATGCCCGGCTCGAGCTGCAGAACGCTGACCTGGCGCTGGCGAAGCGCACCATTTCGACGCCGATTGGCGGCACCGTCGGGCTGTTCCAGGTCAGCGCCGGCAACACCGTGACTGCGCAGACTGTGGTCACGACGATCGAGGACACCTCGCACATCCTCGTCAGCTTCTGGGTGCCGGAGCGCTACGCCTCGGCGATCACCACCGGCATGCCGCTGACGGCATCGGCGGTGGCGCTCCCGGGCGAGACCATTCCCGGCGAAGTCAGCGCGGTCGACAACCGCATCGATCCGGCGAGCCGCACGCTGAAGGTCGAGGCCGAGATCCCCAACGATGCTGGCCGGCTGCGGCCCGGCATGTCGTTCTCGGTGAGCATGACCTTCCCGGGCGAGCAGTTCCCGTCGGTCGATCCGCTGGCCATCCAGTGGTCGAGCCAGGGCAGCTATCTGTGGAAGTTCGTCGACGGCAAGGTCGAGCGCGTGCCGGTGGAAATCATCCAGCGCAACTCCGACGGCGTGCTGGTGAAGGCGGAGCTCGCAGAGGGCGAACAGGTGGTGACGCAGGGCGTGCAGCAGCTGACGGCCGGGGCGAGCGTGCGACTGCTCGATGCGCCGGCGGAGGGTGGCGGCAACCGGCAGAGGCCGGCGGAAGGGAATCCGTCGTGAGGGCGGTGCGGGAAGAGTACCCCCACCCCTGTCCCCTCCCCGCAAGGGGGAGGGAGACCCTCTCGGTCAGTCATCGTGCCACGCCCACGGAAGCTGGGACTAGCGTCTCCTCCCCCCTTGCGGGGGAGGGACAGGGTGGGGGGTGCTCTTCCCGCACCGGCTTCGATGGAGCATTGGCATGAGCATCCAGTCCCAGAACGAACGCGGTGGGGCCATTGCCGGACTGTTCGTCCGGCGTCCGGTACTGGCCATCGTCGTCAGCTGCCTGATCATCGTCGCTGGGCTCGCCGCCTTCTTCGGCGTGGAGATCCGCGAGTTGCCGAGTGTCGAGCGCCCTACCCTGTCGATCTCCACCAACTTCCCGGGCGCCGCGGCCGAAACCGTCGATCGCGAAATCACCGCCGAGATCGAGGGCGTGGTGGCGCGCATCCAGGGCGTGGCGTCGATTTCGTCGGATTCGTCCTATGGCCGCAGCCGCGTGTCGATGACGTTCAACGACGGCACCAATCTCGATAACGCCACCTCCGACATCCGCGACGCGCTCGGTCGCATCACCAACCGGCTGCCCGATGGGGCCGAGACGCCGACCATCGTCAAGGCAGACTCCAACGCCCAGGCGATCATCCAGCTCGCGGTCACGTCGGACACCATGCCGAAGGACGAGCTGACGGCGCTGGTCGAGGACGTGATCTCCGAGCGGCTTGCCGCCGTGCCGGGTGTCGCC
>JBKJMF010000254.1:0-9213 GCA_046596525.1 Devosia sp.
CCTCTGGGGCTTCAACGAGGAAATCCTCGTCCGCGCCGTCGCCGCGAGCGGTATCCCGATCATCACCGCCGTCGGCCACGAGACCGACACCACGCTGGTCGACTACGCTTCCGACCACCGAGCTCCGACCCCGACAGCGGCCGCCGAGGCAGCCGTGCCGGTGCGCGCCGACCTGATCGGCTATGTCGACGAGATCGGCGGCCGCCAGCGCCACGCCATACGCCGCACCGCCTCGAACTATCGCGATCGCCTGCGCGCGGCCACGGCCGGCCTGCCGCGCCCGCTCGATATCGTCGCCACCGCCCGCCAGCGCCTCGATCACGCCGCCTCCAACCTCGCCGCCGCCCTCCGCCATGCCGAGCAGAAAAAGCGCATCGAGTTCGGCCGCTCCGCCAACAAGCTGACGCCGAGCCTCTTGGCTCGCCGCGCCACTGAGCTGAGAACCCGCCTCGACACCCTGACCCGCCGCGCCGACACTGCCGCGTCCCGTACCGCCGAGCGCAAACGCGGCCTGTTCATTGCCACCTCCGGCCGCCTGTCGCCCAAGGCCCTCAACAACGAGGTCCGCCACCTCCGCAGCCGGCTCGAGCCGCTGGCGGCCGCGCTGCATCCGGCCGTCGCCCGCTTCGTCGACCAGCGCCGTCGCAGCCTTGATCAGGCCGCGCGCCTGCTCGAATCCGCCGACTACCGCTCCATCCTGCAGCGCGGCTTTGCCGTGGTCACCGATGCCGACGGCCACATCGTCAAGCACACTGCAGAGGTGAAGCCGGGCGACGCCGTCCATATCCAGGTGTCGGATGGCACCATGGGCGCCACCATCGGCGGCGGTCTCGTCGCGAGGAAGAAAGTCCGTCCACCGCGCGACGAAGAGGGCCAGAAAAGCCTGTTCTGAAAATCGCCACGAAAAGCGTTCAGGTAGCGTTCATCGGTGTGGCAAACTTGGTACATTCCAAGGCAGCCGATCTGACCTATATTTCGTGCGAATGCGAGCGACACGATGAACATCTTCGACAAGAGTTTCAGCCCGTCCGAGGCCCAAGTCCGCTACCTCGATGCCGACTATGTGGTGCTGCGGCCCGGCAGTTTCGTCCGCTGCGCCATCACCGGCGTCCCCATCCCGCTTGATGAACTGAGCTACTGGAACGTCGACCGGCAGGAGCCCTACGCCAACGCCGAAGCCGCCCACGAAGCCTACAAGCGCTACGGGCTCTCCGGCCGTTAAGGCTTGAATCCACTACCGATTCGCAGCCGCAGCGGCACCGCCACGCGCCCCGCCTTGCTGAGGCTCACATCCGCCACCGGCCCCAGCGATTTGAACTGCTTGCGCAGCATGACGTCGCTCTCGATGTTCGCCGGCAGCCCAATCAGGATCGCCGTCCACCCCGCGAACGCCGCCGGCGGGTTGAGATAGTCGAAATGCCGCGCATCGCCGCACAGGCAAACCACCGGTATCTCCTTGCCGAACAACGCATTGAGCTCGCCGGCGCGGACCCAGTTGAACGTCCCGATGAACGTCCGGTCGTCCGCCGGCAGCCCCCGCTCCGCCAGTGCCGGCTTCAGCGCATCCCAAGAGAGCAGCGCGTCGGTAGGGTCGCTCCCGCCGAACAGCGCACGCGTCTCCGTGTCGAAACTGCCCCAGCGCGCCTGCATGGTCACCACTGTGCCCAGCGCCGCGAGCGCCAGTGCCGTGACCACAGCAACGATGGTCGCGATCCGCCGCATCATCCGTCCCGCGTTGGCCAGTGCCTCGCCGAGCAGCGGGATCGCAAACAGCCAGCCTGGCATCTGCCAGTGCGGCAGCCCGCGGCCAAAAACTGTCAGTGCAGTGAAGATGAGGATCGGCAACACCGCGAGGCACACCAGCATCCAGCGCCTTGGCTTGCCCGGTCCTCCGACCACCCCGCGCAGCAGGAATGCCGCCAACGGCACCCCGATCCACGGCAGCAGGTACACCGCCTGGGACAGCAGCGATTCGATTGGTCCCAGCGGCCGCAACTCGCTGCCGAACCGCCCGCGTCCGGATTGGAAGGCGAACGATGCCCAGTCGTGCTGCGCGTTCCAGATCAGCACCGGCGCGAAGCAGGCCGCCGCGATTGCCACCGCCACCCAGGGGCCCGGCTGCAGCAGCCAGCGCCGCCCTTCCCGCGTCGTGGCGAGGAACAGCCCGACCCCGAGGATCAGCAGCACGCCGTGATATTTCGACAGCAGCGCCAGCCCGGCCAGCAATCCCGCCAGCGCCCACAGGCCCAGCTGTCGTCCGTCGCGCGGCTCGAACACGATGCGCGCCACCACCAGCGCCGTCGCCAACGCCGCCGCAATCAGCGGTCCATCCGGAAAGATCAGCCCGCCATGCGCCAGCCCGAACACCGGCGCGAGATTGAAGATCACCATGGACCACAGCCCGGCCATCGGGTTGAACAACCGCGCGCCGAGCGCATAGATCAACCACGACGACAGCGCCCCGAGCAGCACGAAGGGCAGGCGGAGCAGCAGCAGGTTCTCGCTGCCCCACAGCTTTGCCCACGTTCCGACGAGCCACAGATGCAGCGGCGGATGGTCGAAATAGCTCCACGAAAACTGCCGCGCGACGCCGATGCTGTAGGCTTCGTCCACGCCCACCGGCAGCCCCGCCGCGAGCCCCAGCCGGCAGATCGTCGCCACCACGATGACAGCCAGCATCAGGCGACGCACAGAGCGCGACTCTGGGATCATCTCGCTTTGAGAAAATGCAGGCGTCTGCATGGACGGTTGGGTCCCTGACCTGCCGCTTGCGTCCCTCGCGTTCGGCTAGCGATTATCTAGGCTTAAGTCAAATTACCGTATCGTAAGAAAGTTGAATGCTCGTTTCATTGCCCGCGCTGTCCACGAAATACTGATGATCGGCGCAGCAGCGCCCTCCGGATTTTGTCCCGGGAACGAGAGTCAGAGACGAACCCCTTCGGCCGTCGGCGATCCCTGGGGCTGGGTCATGCTGCCGCGCTGGTCTCGAAAGTCGTTCCGCGACGAAGCGATCCGTGGTTTAGCTGCCGCCTCCTCTGCAGCCGCCTCTCAGTAAGCTCGAATGGCATCCACCACCGAAACCAACATTCCTTTCGAGACGCCGGTGCAGGGCGGGCTAACCGGCGCGGAGCTGTTCGCGCTGTCGGTGGTCGCCGTCGCCCTGGCGGCCAAGCTGTTCGTCGCTCTCACGGTCGGTCTCGATGGGGACGAGGCCTATTATGCCATGTGGTCGGCCTACCTCGCGCCCGGCTATCTCGATCATCCGCCCGGCGTTGCGGTGATGACCGCACTTGGGCGGCTGGTCGCCGGGGACACCCTGCTCGGGGTCCGGCTTGTGCCCTTGCTCGTGGGCCTCATGGTCCTTGTCGCGCTCTATCGAACCGGCCGGCTGCTGGTACCCGGCCGCACCGCTGCCGCCCTTGCCGTCGCCTGGTATTGCCTGAGCCTCCAGGGCGCGGTGAATTTCGTAGCCACGCCGGATGCGCCTTCTACCCTGTTCTGGACGCTCTCGCTCTGGGCTGCCGCGGAGGCCATTGCCCGCTCCCGCCCGAACTGGTGGCTGGCCGTCGGACTGTTCGCCGGCGCCGGCCTCGCCTCGAAATACACCAACGCCTGGTTCGGCGTCGGTCTGGTGCTGTTCCTCCTCGGCTCGACCGACGGCCGCGCCCAGTTCAAGCACTGGCAGCTATGGGTCGGCGGCCTCCTGGCCCTCGCCGTGTTCTCTCCGGTGCTGTGGTGGAACTACCAGCACGAGTGGCAGTCCTTCCTGTTCCAGGGCGCCCGCGTCGTCAGCTTCGAAGCAGAATTCGGACGCCTCGTGCTCGAGTTCGTCATCAGCCAGGCGGTCGCGATGGGGCCGGCGCTACTTATCTGTGCCATCCTCGGAATGACCGCCTTCTTCTTCGGGCAAGGCAGGCGCGCCGGCGCCCGGCTGGCGCTGCCAGTGCTGAGCACCCTGCCGGTGCTGGCGTACTTCCTGTTCCACGCTCTGCACGCCCGCGTCGAGGTGAACTGGCTGCAACCGCTGGCGCCGGTGCTGGCCCTGCTCGGCGCGGCCTTCGTCTGTCTCTTGCCGCCACGACCGTTCGGCCGCTGGATCGTCGCTCTCGCTACCGTGCTGCAGCTGGCATTCGGTCTGGCGCTGATCGGCTTTGCTTATGTGCAGGCGGTCTACCACCCGCTCGACCTCGGCTACGCCGACCGCACCCGCATGCTGCGCGGCTGGGACACCTTGGCCGCCGAAGTCCGTCGAGTTGCCGATGCGACCGGTGCCCAGGCGATCTGGACCGAAGACAACTACCGGCTAACCGGCGAGCTGTTCTTCCACGGGCGTGAGGCCGGTGACTCCCGCCCTGTGCGCGATATCGCCCCGCATCCGCGCTACGACTTCCTGCCCGCCGACACGCGCTATCCAGCGCTGTCACCGGCACTGCTGGTGAAGGGCGTCGAGTCCATCGCGGCCGCCACAGCCCTTCCGGAGCGGCCGGAGTTCGCCGTCACCCGGCTGGTCACGGTGCTGAAGCGCGACGAGGGCAGCGGGAGCATCAGCGAGTATTACGCCGTGTTCGCCGTCTCCGGTTCGACCGGGGCTTTGCCGCGGGCCGAGTGAACCGCCGCAGTCGCCACCCGCACCGGCACGCGGACGAAGGCCAGGATGACCATGGTCATGAACGCGTACTGCACCGTATGGAATTCGAAGCCGATCATGATGATGGTCAGCTGGAACACCCCATAGCCGGCGCACAGCGTGACCGCGAGGAAGAGCCGCGATACGAACAGCTCGTCGCGCGGTGTGCGGAACACCGCGATCACGGGCGCTACCGACAGGATCGCGAAGCTCACGATGCCGGGAATACCCGCCCCGACGGCGAAGCTCAGCAGCCCGTTGTGCAACTGCCGGAAGCTCAGCATGCGCTCGGCCTCCGCGGCCGGCACGTAGGGCAGGATCGCGCGCACCATTTCCGGCCAGCCATAGCCGAACAGCGGTGCATGGAGGAACGCCTGGTATCCGCCCCAGAACATCATCAGCCGCTCCTGGGTCGAGCGGTCCACTTCGCCGCCGGCCAGCATCCCCTGGGTTACCGTGAAACCGTCGATCGCGCGGTCGAGGCCGAACTGCGTAGCGACGAACAGCAGGATGGCTGAGGCGATGATCACGGCCGCCGCGATGCCGATCGTGATTGCACGATGCCGGGGAGGGGCCAGCACCAACGCAAATGCCAGTGCGATGAAGCCGAGCACTGGCGCTGCGATCAGCGCACCGCGCGTGCCGCTCAGCAGCGCCACCAGGATGCCGAAGATCGGCCCGAGCAGGAACGGCCACCGGCGGTGCGTGCCGGGCGCGAACAGCCCGACCAGCGCCAGGAAGCCCAACAGCATCGCGCTGTCGGCAAAGTGAAATGTACTCATCAGCGGCTGCCCGGCGCGCTCGTAACCGAGGACGATGATCTGGAATCCGCCCACCAGGACCGCGACACCTGACCCCGCCAGCGCCAGCCAGCCGATCAGCAGTGCGCTGTCGGCCCGCGCATGGCGTTCCAGTTGCCAGCGAAATGGGATGGCCAGCAGCAGCGGCGCGAAGTTGAACGCGAACATCGGGTCGTCGGGCGAGTTGGTCGTGAACAGGAACGCGATCGACGGCAGTGCCGCGCCCGCCAGGAACATCAGGTCGATCGGGTTGCGGCTGCGCGACTGGAACGCCGACAGGATCGACGGCGTGATCAGTGCGAAGATCGCGAACAGCAGCACGAAATACGTGGTGAGCCGTCCGACGATGCAAGGCAGCGCGAACAGGAACACGATCGCAACGAGGCATGCCCAGCGGATATAGGAAGGCGCGCCTTCGTTCCCCGTCGCAGTCATCGACCGGAGCCTCGCGCCTTGGCGATGGCATCGATCGCCATCAGCTCGGCGACCAGCCCGTCAATTTCGGTCAGTGGGATCATGTTGGCGCCGTCCGACGGCGCATTGTCCGGATCCTCGTGCGTCTCGATGAACACCCCGGCTACGCCGACTGCCACCGCGGCCCGCGCCAGCACCGGCGCATATTGCCGCTCGCCACCCGACGATTCGCCGCGCCCGCCCGGCTGCTGCACCGAGTGCGTGGCATCGAAGATCACCGGCTTGCCGGTCTCGGCCATGATCGGCAGGCCGCGCATGTCGACCACCAGCGTGTTGTAGCCGAAGCTTGTGCCGCGCTCGGTCAGCAGCACGCCCGAAGCGCCGGCGCTGTCGAGCTTCTTCGCCACGTTCTTCATGTCCCAGGGCGCAAGAAACTGCCCCTTCTTGACGTTCACCACCCGGCCGGTTGCGGCCGCCGCCACCAGCAGGTCGGTCTGCCGGCTGAGAAATGCCGGGATCTGCAGGATATCCACCACCTCGGCCACGGCGGCGCATTGCTCGCGCTCGTGCACGTCGGTGGTGACAGCGAGACCGGTTTCACTCTTGACCGCCTCGAAGATGCGCAGCGCTTCGTCGATGCCGATCCCGCGAAAGCTCGCGCCGCTGGTCCGGTTGGCCTTGTCGAACGACGATTTATAGATCAGCGGAATGCCGCGGCGCTCGCCGAGTTCGGCAATAAAACCCGCGGTCTTCAATGCGTGATCGCGGCTTTCGATCACGCACGGACCGAGAATGAAGGCGAGCGGGAGATCAGTACCAAACCCGACGCGCCGCCCGTTCGGCGCATCGACAATAACCTGCTGCATCAAAACAAACCTAAATCGCCGGGCGTCTCGCCCGGTCGCATGTCCCACCCAAGTAGCCGGAAATCGGCCCCGCTGCCGACCTCGACCACACCATAGCTTCCCGTACGGAATTTGACACCGGCACGGTTTTCCCCAGGCTTTAGCCCGAGCGCCGCGAGGGCGAACCGTGCTGCTCCATTGCTGGTGACGAGAAGGATCGTTCCGTGTGGCAGCTCCTGCGCTGCCCGCTCCACGAATTCCCGCCAGGCCAAGAGGCGCCATTGCGCCCCAACCTCCCAGCCTTCTGGCGCCACCCACTGTGTCTCCCACAGCGTGATGGCGTCGTTACCGAGTCGCGCAATAACGGCCGTTTCCGGCTGCCCCTCGTCCGGCCCATGGTCAATCTCGGTGAGAAACGGCGCCGTTTCGATCGCCAGCGGCTGCGCGCCGACAATTGCCTCGGCCGTGGCGCGTGTCCGCTTCAGTTCGCCGCTCAATACCCGGTCGAACCACACCCCATTGGCGGCGAAGTGCGTGCCCAACACCTCGGCCTGCGCGACACCCGTAGCTGTCAGCGGCAGGTCGGTGCGGGCGCCGATGCGACGCGGCGGCTCGCCGGCCTCGAAGGTGTTGCCATGCCTGACAATCACCAGCCGGGTCATGATCGCCAGTCGACGAACGGATCGCCGAACTCGCCGATCAGCCGCTCCGCCCGCTCGACGTCCGCCGGGCTATCCACCCCGCTCATGGTGATCCGCGCCGGCGGCACGATCACTGCCCGGATATCGAGCCCAAGCTCGATCAGCCGCAGTTGCTCCAGCCCCTCGAGCCGCTCGTACAGCGAGGGCGGTGCCGCCTCGAACGCCTCCAGCGCCAGCGTCCGGTAGCAATAGAGCCCGATATGCTGCAGCACCGGCGACAACGGGCCTTGCTCCCGCAACTCCGCTTCCTTGCGCATGAACGGCAGCACCGTCTTCGAAAACCACACCGCCCGCCCGGTGCTGTCGCGGATGCACGTCGTCCCGCTCGCCGGCGTCGAGCGCTTGTGCGCCACCAGCGCATCGAGTCGCGCCCAGTCGAGCTGCACCACCGGCGTCGTTACATCCGCCGCCGAACCGCGCGCCGTCCGCACGATCTCGACAATATGCTCCGGCGCCGTGAATGGCGCATCGCCCTGCAAATTCACCACCAGCCCGGCCGACCGCCCCGTCGCCCGCAGCGCCGCCAGCGCCCGCCCGGACCCCGAGGTGATCTCGCTCGCCGTCATCACCGCCTCGAGCCCCAGCCCACGCGCTGCCGTCAGAATGCGCTCGTCATCGGTCGCCACCAGCACCTCGGCATCACCCAGCTGCCGCGCCGCAGCGATCGCGATAGCCGCCACCCGCTCCAGCAACAGACGTCCGGCGATGGGATGCAGCGGCTTGCCGAGCAGCCGGGTCGAACCATAGCGGGCCGGAATGACGATGAGGTCGGACACGCTCAGACGAGGCCGACGCGCAGGCAGTCATGCACATGCACGATGCCCACCGGCCGGCGGCCGTCCATGGCGAAAATCGCAGTAATCCGTGGGCTCAGCACCGTCATCTGCCGCAGCGCCTCGCTGAGCAGCGCCTCGGCCCCGATGGTCCGCGGATTGTCCGTCATCACCGTCGCCGCGGTCTGCTGCAACAGCCCATCCGCCATATGCCGGCGCAGATCGCCATCGGTGATGATCCCGAGCAGTTCGCCCGCCTCATCGACCACGCCGGTGCAGCCGAACCCCTTCGAGGTCATCTCGAGGATCGCCGCCGCAACGCTTGCGTCGCCGCCAACCAGCGGCAGCTTCTCGCCCTCGTGCATCACCTCACCCACGGTGAGCAGCGCACTGCCCAGTGTGCCGCCCGGGTGGAACACATGGAAATCCGCCGCCTGGAAGCCGCGCCGCCGCAGCAGCACCACCGCCAGTGCGTCGCCCAGCGCCGCCATCATCGTCGTCGAGGTGGTCGGCGCTGCGGTGATCTCGCAGGCCTCGCGCGCATCTGGCAGCGTCACCACGATGTTCGCCGCCCGCCCCAGCCGCGAGTCCGGCCGCGCCGTCACCAGCGCCAGCGGAATATCGAACCGCACACAGAAGTTGGCGAGGTCCGCCAGTTCCGCCGTATCGCCGGATTTCGAGAACATCACCACCACGTCCGCCGTGGTGATCATCCCGAGGTCGCCGTGGCTGGCGTCGCCGCCATGCACGAACTGCGCCGGCGTACCCGTCGAAGCCAGCGTCGCCGCGACCTTGCGCGCGATATGCGCGCTCTTGCCGACCCCCGAGAGAATGACTCGCCCCGGCGCCCGTTGAATGAGCTCGACCAGCGCCACGAACGCCCCATCGAGCCCGGCGGCCAGCGCCTCCAGCCCCTCGGTTTCAAGCCGGATCGCGGCGCGCGCCTCATCGAGGGCGAGCTGCTGCAGGCGCGCATCATTGGCAATGGGATAGCGCACGTTGGGACCCGGTCCGCGCCTCGCTGAAGACATGCGGCTGGCTTAGCAGCAATCC
>JBKJMF010000184.1:0-7357 GCA_046596525.1 Devosia sp.
TGCGGCAGCGTCATTCTCGGCATGCTGATTGCCATTGCACGGACCTCGGCGAACAAGTGGATAGGCCGGCTGGCCTTCGCCTATGTCGATCTGTTCCGCAACATCCCGTTCATCGTGCAGCTGTTCTTCTTCTATTACGGCCTGCCCGAGATCGGCATCTACATCGACGCCTTCACCACCGGGGTCGTGGCGCTGTCGATCTCCGGCGGTGCCTACGCCTCCGACGCGATCCGCGCCGGCATCCTCGCCATCGACAACGGCATTCTCGAAGCAGCGGAAATCAGCGGGCTGTCGAAGCGCGTGACCTTCACCCGCATCGTGCTGCCGATTGCGCTTCGCACCTCGGTGCGGCCGCTCGGCTCGGTGCTGATCAACATGATCCTCACCTCGTCGATCCTTTCGACCATCACCCTCAACGAACTGACCGGGCAGGCGAAGATCGTCGCGTCCGACACCTTCCGGCCGTTCGAGGTCTATGTGGTGCTGCTGGTGGTCTACGCCGCCTTGACCTACCTAGTCTCGCTCGGCATCACGCTGTTGCACCGCCGCCTCAACCGCGACCTCCAGGAACAGGTGAACTGATGCGTTTCGCCGAGTTCACCCCCTACGACATCATTCTCCTGCTGCAGGGCCTCGGCGTCACCGTCGGGCTGTTCCTCACCACCTCGCTGATCGGCGTGTTCGTCGGCGTGCTGTGGGGCGTGGTGCGGTTCTACCGCGTGCCGGTGCTGATGCAGGTCATCACCTTCGTCTCCGAGCTCCTCAAGAACTCACCGGTACTGGTGCAGCTGTTCCTGGTGTTCTTCGGCTTTCCGGCGTTCTTCCACGTCAACGTGACCCCAGTGCAGGCCGCCGTGCTGACGCTGTCCGCCAATACCGCGGCCTTCGTCTACGTCATCGCGGTGTCGTCGATCGAATCCATCGGTCGCGACCAGATCGAGGCGGCCCGGGTGTTCGGGCTCTCCCGCTGGCAGGTGCTGCGCCACGTGATCGCGCCGCAAGCCGCCGCGTTCTCGATCGGGCCGCTGACGGCGCTGCTGGTCAACCAGCTGCAGGTCACTTCGCTGATCTCGGTGATCGGCGTGCTCGACCTCGCCAAGATCGGCGCGACGCTCAACCTCAGGACGCTGAAGCCGTTCATCGTGTGGACGGCCGTCGGCATCCTCTACTACCTCGCCGCCAAGGCGGTCGCCTCGTTGGGCGCCTGGGCCGAAAAACGTCTGCGGGCGCACAGCGCCTTCCGGGGCCTCTAGCATGCTGAAAGTCGAAAACGTCAAAAAGGCCTTTGGCCCGGCGGTGGTCCTAGATGGGGTGAACCTGACGGTGAACCCTGGCGAGGTGGTCTCAATCCTCGGCTCGTCCGGCTCGGGCAAGTCGACGCTGATCCGCTGCATCAACGGGCTCGAAAAGCTCAATGCCGGCAAGATCACCGTCGACGATTTCGATGTGTCGAAGCCCAAGGAACTGGCCGAGGCGCGGAAGCGCTCCGGCACGGTGTTCCAGCTCTTCAACCTCTACCCGCACATGACGGCGCTGCAGAATATCACGCTGGCGCCAATCGAGGTGCTGAAGCGCCCCAAGGCCGAGGCGGAAGCCGAGGGCCGGGCGCTGCTGACCTCGGTAGGCCTGGGCGATCGCGCCGATGCCTACCCGGCGCAGCTCTCCGGCGGCCAGCGGCAGCGCGTCGGCATCTGCCGCGCCTTGGCAATGAAGCCGCGATACCTGCTGCTCGACGAAGTCACCAGCGCGCTCGACCCCGAGATGACCTCGGAGGTGCTCGATATTCTTGCGAAGCTCGCGGTCAGCGGCACCACCATGGTGTTCGTCACGCACGAGATCGAATTTGCCCGGCAGATCTCCAACCGCGTCGTCTTTCTCGAGAAGGGCGTGCTGCTGGTCGACCTGCCGACCAAGGAATTCTTTGCAGCCGATGGCGGCCTCGCGCAGCCGCGCGTCGCGCAGTTTCTCTCCAAGATGCGGAAAGACTGACCACCATGTTGTTCATCGCCAATGCGGAAGGCTGGCCCGGCGTCCCGACGACTGTCGAACTGCTGCGTTCGGGCGCCGACAGTTTGACCGCCCTGGTCGCCGGCATCTCCAAGGTCGAGGCCGAGACCAAGGTGCGCAGCGTCGGCTATGGCGGCTGGCCCAACATGCTGGGCGAGATGGAATGCGACGCGGCGGTGATGGACGGCACCACGCGCGAAGTTGGCAGCGTCGGCGCCGTGCCCAACACCATCCCGGTCGCCCGCCTCGCGCACGAGGTGATGAAGAAGCTGCCGCACGTGATGCTGACTGGCGCCGGAGCGCGCCGCTTCGCCACTGAAACCGGTTTCTCCGTCGACGACTTGCTGCTCGAAGATTCAAAGCGTGTCTGGTGGGAGCGGCTCGAAAAAGAGATGAGCCCCGAGGATGCCAAGCGCTTCCCCGACCTGCCGTTGGCGCCGCTCCTGAAGACCATCACCGACCCCGAGCGGGTGCGCGACACCACGGTTTATCTCAGCGCCGATCCGGCACGCGGCATCCATGCCGCCACCTCGACCTCCGGCTGGGCCTGGAAATATCCGGGCCGGCTCGGCGACAGCCCGATCCCCGGCGCCGGCTTCTACGCCGATAGCCGTTACGGCGCGGCCGCCTGCACCCATACCGGCGAAATGACGATGCGCTGTTCGACCAGCCGCACGATCGTCCTCGCGATGAAGCTCGGCTACTCGCTGAGCGACGCCATCAAGCTCGCGGTCGACGAGCTCGGCGAATTGACCGAGGGGTTCCTCGGCGGAGTGGTGATCCACGCCGTCGACGCCAAGGGGAACCACGAGGTGTTCAATTTCAGATGCCAGGGCGAGATCCGCTACTGGCTCTGGGACGACTCGATGCCGGAGCCGGAACTCCGGGCAGCGAAGACTGCATGACCAAAGACTGCATGATCCAGGAGAGGAACCACCCCATGAAGCGTATTCTGACCACCATTGCCGCGCTGGCGCTCGTCGCCACCACGGCAGTCCCTGCTTTCGCCGGCATGCTCGACGATATCCGCGGCCGCAATGTCGTGCGTATCGGCGTGTCGCTCGGCGGCGAGCCGATCGGCTTCCGCGACCCGCAGAACAACCCGGTCGGCTACGACGTCGACGTTGCCAACATGATCGCCGCCAAGCTCGGCGTGCCGGTGGAATTCACCGATGTGTCGGGTGACGCCCGCATCTCGATGCTGGTCTCGGGCCAGCTCGATATTGTCGTCGCCAACACCTCGGCGACGCTCGAGCGCGCCAAGTCGGTCAACTTCACCATCCCCTACAACCGCGCCGGCCTCCGCGTCATCGTCCAGGCCGACTCGGGCATCACCAAGCTCGAAGACCTCGCCGGCAAGAAGATCGTCGTCGGTCGTGGCACCACGGGCGAGGCCTTCATCAAGACCGCCGTGCCGACCGCCGAACTGGTCTATGTCGACCAGTTCGCGCCCGATGGCGTGCTGCAGCTGCAGCAGAAGCGCGTCGACGCCGCGATCGAAGACAGCTCGCTCCTCGACTACCTTGCCACCAAGAACCCGACCCTCGTGACGCTGGAGGGACTCTACTCGAACGACCCCATCAGCATCGCGGTCGCCAAGGGCGACACCGAGTTCGTCCGCTGGCTCGACATGTTCGTGTCCGACTACATCCAGACGGGCGCTTACGCCGCCAACTACAAGAAGTGGTGGGGCGAGACCGCCAACCCGCCCGAGCTGATCGCGCTCTGGTAAGAACGGGCGCGGGCGGCGGCGCTCTCCCTCGCACGCTGCCTGAGCCGACTGCCGGGCCGCCCCCAAGGCGGCCCGGATCTGTTTCACGGGGGTGATGGCCGGGCAACCACCGACGAGTTGTGGGAGACGGCGGAGGAAAGCCCTCAGCTCGTCTTCCTTGGCACGAACCGCGTCGGGATCAGCACCGGTGGCTGGCCGGGCGTGAACGCCGTGGGGTCGGCCAGAAACCGCACCATCTGGCGCACATAATCGGCCTTGTCGTAGCCGATGGACGAAATCGGATAGGCGTCGAAATCGGTCAGCGACAGGTTGTCGAAGCCGTAGAGCCGGAAACGGGTCGGCCGGTTGCCGGGAAAATCCTCGCGGCAGACATCGAGAATGCCCATTGCCATGGCGTCTGAGGTGCAGAACACTGCATCGGGGCAATCGAATCCGACCACCGCCGGCGCCGCCGCGTGCCCGCTCTGATAGGAATAGTCGCCCTGAACGGTCTGCACGAGTTCGATGCCATGCTTTTCAAACGCGCTCAGATAGGACGCGATGCGCGCCACTTCGACCAGCGAGGAAGCGCGGCCGGTGACCATCGCCGCGGTCTTCACCCCATTGCGGGCCGCATCGGCGATGGCCTGCCCGATGCCGAGCGCCTCGTCCGGGATGATGGCGGGCGACAGCTTGTCATGGCGGCCGTTGAGCATCACCACCTGGTCGGAGCGGAACATCTTTCGCACCGTTTCGGCATCGGCGAAATCGGAGAACACCAGCGCCGCGTCGACGTGATAGGCGACGCCCTGGCGCAAAAACTCCTCGACCTTGTCGACCGAGCCGACGCGAATGAGGATCACCTGCTTGCCGATGGCCTGGGTCTCGGCGAGCAGCAAATCGAACAGGTCGAGGTCGGAGAGATCGTGGATATGATTGACCACCACGGCGATCAGGTTGACCGTCTTGGTGGTGAGGCTCTGCGCCAGGAGGTTCACCCGGTAGCCGAGCTCGGCGGCCGCCTGCAGCACCCGCTCGCGCTTTTCCGCCGACACCGGACGCTTCTCGGTCGACAGGGCGCGCGACGCGACCGCGCGCGATACACCAGCACGCGCCGCGACATCATCGATCGTGGGGTTCGCCGGCCGGCTCTGTTCAACCATTACGCGTCATCGCACCTTTCGCGGCAACCGAGTCGGCCGCGCGCCGTAACGGTAAATGCCTGCTCGTTAGAAAGCACTCAACAGAGATGATTATCTGTTTCGATATCGGCGGCTCCGGCATCAAGGGCGCGCTGGCCGCCAGTCCGTCCGAACTGACCCCGCTGGGCCGCGTGCCGACACCGCTCGACGACTTCGACGTTTTCGCCGCCGCGATCCGTGGCGTGGCCGACAGCTCGGCAGCGCCGGCCGATGCGCCGGTGGCGATTTCGATTACCGGCGTGGTCGATCCGGCCGATGGCATTATCACCTGCGCCAACATCCCCTGCATCGATGGCCGGCGGTTCGCGGCGGAGCTCGGCGAGCGGCTCGGCCGCCCGGTGTTCGTCGCCAATGACGCCGACTGCTTCGCGCTGGCCGAAGCCATCGAGGGCGCTGGGTGCGGGCACCGCATCGTCTTCGGCGCCATTCTCGGCACCGGCGTCGGTGGCGGCATCGTTATCGACGGCCGCATCGTCAACGGCGCCGGCGGCTTTGCCGGCGAGTGGGGGCACGGTCCCGTCGCCGCGACTTCTGCGGGCAACCCGCCGGTCGACATCCCCCGCTTCCCCTGCGGCTGCGGTCTTGCCGGCTGCGTCGACACCATCGGCGCGGCGCGCGGCATGGAGCGGTTGCACAAGCACCTCCACGGCATCGACCTGCCAAGCACCGCGATTGTCGAGGCCTGGCGCGACGGCGATACCAAGGCCGCCCGCACCATCGAAGTGCAGGTCGACCTGCTCGCCGGGCCACTGGCGCTGGTGATCAACGTTGTCGGGGCGGGCATCGTCCCGGTCGGCGGCGGGCTCGGCAAGGTGCCGGAACTGGTGGCGCTGCTCGATACCGAAGTGCGCAAACGCATCCTGCGCCGCCTGTCCGAACCGCTGGTGGTGCCCTCGCGACTCACGGTAGAGCCCGGCCTTGTCGGGGCCGCCATCCTCGGTTTCACGGAGAACGCCTCGTGAGCGCCCGTCTTCTCGAAGTCTGTGTCGCCGACCCGCAAAGCCTGATCGCGGCGATCACCGGTGGCGGCGACCGGATCGAACTCTGCTCCGCCCTCGAACTCGGCGGCCTCACCCCGTCCCCCGGCCTGATGCGGCTCGCGGCCGATGCGCCGATCCCGGTCTACGCCATCGTCCGCCCACGCAGCGGCGATTTCGTCTGCGACGACGCCGATGTCGACGCCATGCTGGCCGACATCGACGCGATCCGCGCCGCCGGCCTCGCCGGCGTGGTGCTGGGCGCTTCGCGGCCCAATGGCGAACTCGACTTAGCGGTGCTGGCGCGGCTGATGGACCAAGCTGAGGGCCTCGGCTCGACCCTGCATCGCGCCATCGACCTGGTGCCGGATTTCGCCGAAGCCACCGAAGCGGCGGTGTCGCTGAAGTTCGAGCGCATCCTCACCTCGGGCGGAGTGCACGTGGCGCTAGACGGCATCGACAACATCGCCATCGCTCACGCTACTGCCCGCGGCCGGATCAAGATCATGGCCGGCTCGGGCCTGACCCCCGCCAATGTCGGCGCGTTGCTCGCCGCCGTCCCGGTCGACGAAGTGCACAGCTCGTGCGCCTCGCCGGGCCCAGCATCGAGCGCCCCGGCAGTGCGGTTGGGCTTCGCCGCCGAGACGCGCCGACGCACCGATCCGGCAGTCGTCAGGGCATTCAAAGAGGCAATGTCGGCTTAGCCGAACAGCAGGATGCCCCACAGCCCGATGGCACCGACGAAGATCCGCCAGTAGGCGAAAATCGCGAAGCCGTGCCGCGAGATATAGTCGAGCAAGTACCGCACCACGAAGAACGCGACGATAAACGCCGCGGCGAAGCCGATGATCACCGCCGCACCGAGTTCATTGGTGAGGAACTCGCGGCTCTTGTAGAGTTCGTAGAAGAACGCGCCGCCCATAATCGGCATGGCGATGAAGAAGGTGAACTCCGCCGCCGAGCGCTTGTCCGTGCCGAGCAGCAGTGCGCCAACAATGGTCGAACCAGAGCGCGATACGCCTGGGATCAGCGCCAGCATCTGGAACAGCCCGATATAGAGGCAGAGCAGCGGCGGATAGTTGTAGATATCTGTGTACTTCGGCGTGAGCTTCAACTGGTCGACATAGAGCAGCACGATGCCCCCGACGATCAGCGAAACACAGAACACCACCGGCGTCTCATAGATCACCGTCTTGATGAAATCGTGCAGCAGCACCCCGGCAATAGCTGCCGGGAACGAGGCGAGGATAACGCCCAGGATAAAGCGCAGAGCCCCCGGTTTACGGGCGATTGCGTCCTTGGCGATACTCAATAGGCGCTGGAAATACACCACCAGGATGGCGAGGATCGCGCCGAGCTGGATCAGCACCTCGAACACCCGCCCCGGACTCTGGAAGCCGAGGAAGTGTCCGGCGAGCAGGATGTGGGCGGTCGATGAGACCGGTAGGAATTCGGTAAGG